>NZ_JARVXN010000034.1:0-75934 GCF_048957715.1 Mitsuaria sp. CC2
AGGACCGTGAAACGACTCAGCGCCGATGATAGTGCGGATTCCCGTGTGAAAGTAGGTCATCGTCAGGCTAATACACCTCCAAACCCCTCGATCAGCAATGATCGAGGGGTTTTGTCTTTTCTGATTCGCTTTGGCGATTCAGACGCCTCGCGCGTATATCGTGTTCGAGTCTTGTCGCAGCGCTCCGGCCCGCACGAGTTCCTGAAGGAGTTGGTTGGTCCACACGCTGAGCGTTGTCGAAGAAAAGAAACTTTGCCAAGTGCTGATCAAAATCGGGGTTCTCTGCAGCCAAGTGAGCAATTCCTCCAGCGAGCTTTGCCGGACCTCTAACATGTGGAAAACAGTCAAGGCTCTGACGGCATGCAACGCATGTCTTTCAGGCTTTCGAATGAAATACTCAAGCCGCTCCCGTGCTGAGTTCAAGGCTGTTTGAAGGTCTTGGAAAGGCGCGCCATGTCCAGGAATGACAAGTTTGGGTTGAAGATCTTCGATGACGGCCAATGTGGATTCGACCTCGGCGAATGCGCAATCGCCATCGAGTTCCGGGAAGACGATTCCGAAACCGCGTTCCCAAAGCGCATCCGCCGAGATCAAGGTGCGGCTTTCAGGCTCGAAGAGAATAATTGAATGCGGATCGTGCCCGGGTGCCGCATGGATCTGCCAGTCAAGGGAGCCTTGTGGCAGCGTGTCGCCGGGGATCAGTTTTCCGGCTGGGCTGAATTGCTCGCACTGCTGTCCGGTAGCGACGTAGCTCAGGGCTGACTCGTTCCACTGCGCTATGGCAGAGAACTCGCCGGGTGGTATGAGTATCGGGCAGTCGTAGCGTTTTGAGACCGCGTGATTCCCACCGCAGTGATCTGAATGCAGATGGGTATTGGCAATGAGGCGGACAACCTCTCGTGGCCGAAGGGCATTGGCAATTAGCGCGAGGGTTTGCGCCGAATGGGAGGCGTATCCGGTATCGACCAGGATAGCGCCCTCTTCAGCCGTCGCCCCATGCAACAAGATATTGTTGGAAGAGAGCCAGCCCCGCTCCATGACGGTGATTCCGGCGGGGCGCGGAGCAGGCTGACTCATCGTTGCAAAAATGTTTGTTGGGGTTGCCTACTGTCGTAGTTCGCGTCGAAGAATCTTGCCGACGTTCGTCTTCGGCAACTCGTCGCGGAATTCGATGTATTTAGGACGCTTATAGCCCGTCAATTGCTTGTGGCAATAGGCGGACAGGTCCTCTTCCGCAAGCGCCGAGTCCCTCTTGATGACAAAGAGTTTGACCGCTTCGCCCGAGTGCTGATCCGGTACGCCGATTGCGGCACATTCGAGGACCCCGGGATGCAGATTGACGACCTGTTCTATCTCAGTGGGATACACATTGAATCCGCTGACGAGAATCATGTCTTTCTTGCGATCAACGATGCGGGTGAAGCCCTCTGCATCCATGACGCCGATGTCGCCTGTCTTGAAGAAGCCGTCAGGGCCGATGGCTTGGGCCGTTTCTTCAGGGCGATTCCAATAACCAGCCATCACTTGCGGTCCGCGGATGCAGATTTCACCCCGCTGGCCCAATGGCACATCGTTGCCGTCGTCGTCGCGGATGGCGATTTCCGTGTTCGGGACCGGCAGTCCGATTGAACCGTTGAACTGCCCCAGGTCGAGTCGATTGATCGTGGCAACCGGTGCGGTTTCAGAGAGGCCATATCCTTCGACGACCGGACAACCGGTGATGCGAGCCCACTTTTCGGCAGTCGCTTGCTGAACCGCCATGCCGCCGCCGTTCGAAATCACCAGCTCACTGAAATCGAGTTTGGCGAACGCAGGATCATTCGCCAAGGCATTGAACAGCGTATTGACCGCCGGGAACATGTTCACGCGGTAGTTGCGCAGGGTGGCGATCAGGCCGGGAATATCGCGAGGGTTGGGAATCAGCAGATTCATGATCCCCATGCGCGCGCCCAGCATGTAGCAGGCCGTCAGCGCGAAGATGTGATACAGCGGGAGTGCACAGACGATGGTCAATGGCTTGTCGCCCAGCTTTCCAAGCATTGGCGCAAACCACGCCTCGCTCTGCAGGATGTTGGCGACGACGTTGCGGTGGAGGAGCGTGGCGCCCTTCGACAGCCCGGTCGTGCCACCGGTGTATTGCAGGAAGGCGGGGTCGTCCGCGCCCACCTGAACCGGCTTCAGCGACAAGCCGGCACCTTCTGCCAGCGCCTTATTGAAGCGCGTGACGGTGCGGCCGCCGGTGAGCGGCAGCCGGAACTCGGGGACCATCTTCTTCACGTGCCGGATCACGAAGTTGATCAGCGGCCGACGCCACCAACCCAGCATGTCTCCCAATCCGGTCAGCAGTACATGCTTCACCTGGGTCTTGTCGATCACCTCCGACAAGGTCTTGGCGAAGTTCTCCAGCACGACGATCGCTTCGGCTCCGGAGTCCTTCAGCTGGTGTTCAAGCTCGCGAGGGGTGTACAGCGGATTGACATTCACCACGACATAACCGGCGCGCAGGATGGCGGCGATCGTCACCATGTACTGAAGCACGTTGGGCATCATGATGGCTACCCGCGCGCCGCGGGACAGGCCAACCTGCTGCAGCCAGGCACCCAACGCAGACGAGAGTTCATCGACCTGGGCGAAAGTCAGGCGCTGATCCATGCAGGCTGCCGCGTCACGGCGGGCGTGCTTTCGAAATGCCTCCTCAAGGAGGGCGACCAGCGATGGGTAGACATCGACGGGGATTTCAGCGGGAACGCCGGGCGGATAATTCTTCAGCCAGGGCTTGTCGGTGTGCGTTGCGGTCATGTCTCCTCGTCGCGTTCTTGGTGTGTGGCGGGGTGGGCTCCGGAGTAACTGCCGATGCTGGCGGCTGGCACGTCCTCGTCGTAGCGGGGATGCCCTAGGCAGGCTCGTCACGTGAGGGACAACGCCGGCGTTCCGAGGCCTGGGATCGTTGATCTCAGAGTTTTCCGAAGCGGAGCTCAGGTCGAGCCCGCCTCTACACTCGACCTTTTGTCCAGGAGCCCGGATGAACGGCCGGCTGCAGCGCCTCTTTGCCCTGATTCGTTGGATCGTCGGTCCGTTGCTGGCCCTCTGGGTGGCTGGTCAGTGGGGGGCATGGATCGGCATCGCGATGCTGGCCCTGTTCGTGCTCGGACCGCCGCTCACGATGCTGCCGCACTTCCTCGTGTTGCGTGTCGTGCCGCCGGCACCGGGGCTGCCCACCGCGCCGTTGGCGGACCTGCTGCAAGCCTGGTGGCGCGAGGTCGTCGTCGTGACGAAGGTGTTCTGCTGGCATCAGCCGTGGGCCGAGCACCGGGAACCTGATCTACTGCCTGAGGCAGCGCTGGCGCGCGGTCGCCGCGGCGTGGTGCTCCTGCATGGCTACAACTGCAACCGAGGCATGTGGAACGGCTGGATGAAGGCGTTGCGCGCGCGAGGCATCCCTTTCATCGCGATCACGCAGGAACCGGCGTTCGGCTCGATCGACCGCTACGCGCCGCAGATCGACGCGGCCATGCGTTCGCTGCAGGAGCGTACCGGCCTGGCGCCGCTGATCGTCGCGCACAGCATGGGCGGCTTGAGCGCCCGCGCCTGGTGGCGCAGCCAGGGCCATGCCTTCGATCGCATCCACCGCATCCTGACGTTGGGCACGCCTCATCACGGCACCCTGCTGGCGAAGCTGGGCACCACCGAGAACGCCCGACAGATGCGAGGCGACTCGGAATGGCTGAATCAGATGGCGCGAGATGAGCCGGTGCAGTTCGGCAGTCACTTCGATTGCCTCTACGGTCACTGCGACCAGATCGTGTTCCCGGCGGAGACGGCGATCCTGCCCGGCGCCCGTGTCCTGCACCTCCCGGCGCGCGGACATCTGCAGCTGGTGTTCGAGCCGCAGGCATTCGAGCGTGCGTTGCAATTGCTCGAAGAGCCCGCCCTGAGCGCACCCCGCGAGGTGGACCGGGCGGGCCGAGTCAGGGGATGATCAAGCGTCGGCCTTCAGCACGCCTCGGCGGATCTGGTCGAGTTCGATGCTCTCGAACAGCGCCTTGAAGTTGCCTTCGCCGAAGCCTTCGTTGCCCTTGCGCTGAATGATCTCGAAGAAGATCGGCCCGATCACTTCCTTGGTGAAGATCTGCAGCAGCAGCTCGTGCGGCGCGCCCTGGTGCGCGGCGCCGTCGATCAAGATGCGCAGGCGGCGCAGCTCCTCGAGGTTCTCGTTGTGCTCGGGCAGCCGCTTGGCGACCAGGTCGTAGTAGGTCTCGATCGTGTCCTGGAAGACGACGCCCGTGTCCTTCATGCCCTCGACGGTGCCGTAGATGTCGTCGGTACCCAGCGCCACGTGCTGGATGCCTTCGCCGTGGTACAGGTCCAGGTACTCCGCGATCTGGCTCTTGTCGTCGCTGCTCTCGTTGATCGGGATGCGGATCTTGCCGCAGGGGCTGGTCATGGCCTTGGACTTCAGCCCGGTCAACTTGCCCTCGATGTCGAAGTAGCGGACCTCGCGGAAGTTGAACAAGCGCTCGTAGAACTCGGCCCATTCCTTCATGCGACCGCGGAAGACGTTGTGGGTCAGGTGATCGATGTAGGTGAGGCCGTGGCCCTTCGGCGTCGATTGCACGGGCTTGCCCTCGGCGTCGAGCACGGGCACGAAATCCACGTCATAGATGCTGATGTTGCCGATCTCGCCGGCGGCCGCGCCGTTCTTGCCTTGCCAGCGGTCGACGAAATAGATCAGCGAGTCGCCGATGCCCTTGATCGCCGGGATGTTCAGCTCCATCGGGCCGGCCTTGTTGTCGAAGCCCCAGGCGCCAAGTTCCAGCGCGCGGCGATAGGCGAAGGCGGCGTCCTTGACGCGGAACGCGATCGCGCAGATCGACGGGCCGTGCATCCGCGCGAAGCGCTGCGCGAACGCATCCTGCTCGGCGTTGATGATGAAGTTCACGTCGCCCTGGCGATACAGGGTCACGTCCTTGTGGCGGTGGCGGGCGACGGCGACGAAGCCCATCGAGGTGAACAGCGCGCCCAGCGCGGCGGGATCGGGGGCGGCGAACTCGATGAACTCGAAGCCGTCGGTGCCCATCGGGTTGTCCCAGGGGGTGAATGCCATGTGTGTCTCCGAAGCCCCGGTCAAGGGGATCTGGTCAGAAATGCGATGGCGTCACTGTAGAAGGTGGTGAGCGCAGGATTTCTGCGATCCACGTTGTCCACCTGGGGTGTTGCGCAGGAATCCTGCAAGAATCCGATCATGGACAAGCAGATCGAGCTTGATGCGATCGACCGACGCATCCTCCACGCCCTTCAGGCCGATGGCCGCATGACCTACGACGCGCTGGCGGCGCAGGTCAACCTGTCGTCGTCCGCCGTGTTGCGGCGAGTTCGGCGGCTGGAGGAGGGGGGCGTCATCACGGCTTACGTGGCGTTGGTGAATCCCGAGCGGGTGGGCCTCGGGCTCACGGCCTACATCAACGTCCGGCTGGAAAAGCACACCGAAAGCCACAAGCGCACCCCGATGGACCTGTTCCGCGCGGCCGTCCAGACCTGGCCCGAGGTGGTGGAATGCGCCGCCCTGACGGGGGAAATGGACTACCTGCTGCGCGTACTGGTCGAGGACATGAGCCACTACGCGCGCTTCATCAGCGACACCCTGCTGCGCCATCCGAGCGTGCAGGACTGCAAGACCAGCTTTGTCCTGGACCGCTTGAAGAACACGACCGCGCTGCCGGTGTGATCCAGCGCCGGCCCCACCCCAGCGCCAATTCCTTCAGCGGCGTTCCAGCACGACCGCCAATTCGAACCATCCCCGCTCGTGGGGGCGTTGCACGTAGGGCGGCGCAGGCCACTTCCAGAGTGCGAGGGGGAACAACGCGCGCACGGCGTTGATGTCGCAGTGGTACGGCGGGCCGATCACCTGACCGAGTTCGGACTCGTCGCGACGGGCCTGCATGAACAGCGCGAGCAGCCGCCCACCCGGCTTGAGCCAGCGTTGCAGTTGCTCGGCGTAGGTCGTCCATTGGTCGGGATGCAGGGCGCAGAGGCAGGTCTGCTCGTAGACGAGGTCGAGCGGCTGGTCGGGCCGCCAGGCCAGTACATCCGCCTGCTCGATCCGGCCCGGCAGATGCTCGTCCTTGAGTCTGGCACGGGCGCTGTCGACGGCCGCTGGCGTGTAGTCGAGGCCGGTCACGTCGAGCCCCTCCCGGGCCAGGACGGCCAGTTCGTGGCCGCGGCCGCAACCTGGCACCACGATACGCTGGCCCTTGCCGAGCAGGCCTTCGCTCAGCCAGGCGGCCAACTGCGGATGCGGCGCGCCGCGATCCCAGCCGGTCTGACCAGTCTCGAAGCGCTGCTGCCAGAACGCCTGATCGGGGCCGGCCATGGTGTCAGACGACCCCGTCCACTTCGTGGACCAGCTTGAGCGTGTGGGCCGGGGAGAGGCTCATCAGTTCGCCGATCTCGATGAGATCGTCCGGCACGGCCGGGTTCTCCCAGCTCTGCGCGGTGTGCCGTGCCAGCCGCACCGCGAGCATCACGCTGCGGACCTGCGGATCGTGGACCTTCTTGTCGTCGACGATGTGGGCGAGCAACTCCGGCAGATGCCAGGCGCGCATCAGCGCCTGTTCCAGATCGCCGAGCTCCACGTTGAGTACCGCGCGCTGCGCGGCGACGCTGCGCAGCGCCGGATCGGCCTCCTGACGGCGCTGGATCTCGAGCGCCAGATCGGGGGCCTCGCACCACAGCAGCATCTCGGAGAAATCATGCAGCAGCGCGGCGCTGTGGACGATGGCCGCGTCCGGATCGGCGCGGTGCGCGGCGAAGCCCAGCGCAAAGCGGGCCGCTCGTTCGGCGCGATGCAGCACGCGCTGCATGCCGGCGAACGCATCCGGCCGGTCCGCCAGGCGCTGCTCGACGGTCGGCTGCACGCCGAAGGCCTTGAAGAACGGGGTGATGCCCATCAGCACCAGCGCGGCCGTGACCGTCTCGGTGTCGGTCAGCAGCCGGCTGGAGCGCTGCGACGCAGCATGCGCCAGCAGCTTGAGCGTCATCAGCGGGTCCTTGCTCAGGAACTCGCCGAGCAGGTGCGCGTCGACCGCGTCCTCATTCGCGCGCCAGAGCTCCAGCTGCTCGGCCGTGCTGGCCAGCACCGGGATCTCCATGTCGCGAAATCGGGCCGTCCAGGCCGCCAGATCCGGCAGGGGCCGGATCAAGGGCTGGAACGGCGCCGGAGCCGGGGCGGGAATCGGCGGATTCCCCGACCCGTTCCCGGACGGGGCAGACGCAGCGGGCGGAGCGCTCTGGGTCATGAAGCGGGGTCGTCGCGTGGGCGGCGATGCACAGTGGACGTTGTCCATCGTATATCGGCTCGGCCCCCGCGAGCTTGATCCCCACCGCGGCCACGGCGACCGCGAGCCAGACCGGCATCACAGCCGCTGCACACCCGCGAGGGTGCCCTGCAATTGGCCGTCGATGTAGATCCGGCCGGCGCCGTCGGCGTCGGCATGGAATTCCAGCCCTTCCACGGGGGCTTCGCGGTCCGCCGCCGGGGCGACGTGCCACGCCCAGCTGATCAGGCGCCCGCCAGCGCTGAGCAGCAGGATCGCCAGCCAGCCGCGAAGGCTCTGCTGGCGGGCCAGGCCATGCATGCGGCCCGGCATCAAGGTGATCTCTTGCATTTCTTGTCTCCCTGGGCGGCCTGCGCCGGACCGGGAAGACATCCCGTTCCGTCGGAGGCTACCCGTTCAAGGGCTGAAGTCGTCGTGCCGCTGAAGCGCGCGCTTCAGGGCCTGCTGTTCCTGCTGGCGGCGACCGCCGGCGCTGGGGCCGTGGCGGCCCGCGGAGCGGCCGTGGCTCAGGGCCACGAAGGGATTGCGCGGCTTTCGCGGTGTGATGGCGAGACGCGGACGGGGAGTGATGAACTGGGCCATGGCAGCCTCCTGTGATGACGGACGGAAAGGGAAAGGAAGGGGCGAACAGCTTGAGCGCCTCGGTCCCGGGACGGCGCCTGACAGCGCGGCCGTTCCGGCGGGGGCTCAAAATTTGCGCAAATGATAAACATCTGATTATCAAGCGCAAGTAATTTTGCTCGGACGTTGTCCCCGGGCGACGGGACGCGCGCAGGCCTGCGCCCGCCGGGGTCGACGCGGCGCGATCAGGGGGCGGGCGGGATGGAGCGCGACGGTCAGCGGGGACCGCTGACAACGGCGGCGGCGCTCAGCGCTTCTTCGTTTTCAGCGGGGCGATGCTGCGCTGGAGCTTGTGCCAGTCGTCGGTGTCGGACGCCGCAGGCGCTGCCTTGGGCGGCGGCGCCGGCGGCGTGTTCGGCGCGGGCGGCGTGAGCACCTCGCCCAGCAAGTCCAGCAGACGCGTGCGCGCCCGCTGGGGATGCCGGCGGTAGTAGGTCAGCACCAGGCCGACGATGAAGCGCTCGTCATCATCCTGGGGCAGGCTGGGGGAGTTGTCCGCCGACGCGGGACGGCTTGCATTTGATAAAGCCGTGTTGCTCTGCGAGGTACCGCCGGCGGCCGGCGCGGCGGCGCCGAGCGGGCCGTGCTCCTGATCCATCCAGCCGTTGGGTTTGTGCGTCAGCTGTTCGAACTGGCGGGCCAGCCGCTCACCGATCTGCCGCGAACGCCCCTTGATCTGGCTCCAGTAGCTGGGCTGGATTTGCAGGCGCTCGGCGAAACGGCGCTCCAGGCCGCGAAGGGCGGCGACATCGGGATTCTTGATCGACGCGGCAACGAACTCATCGAACAAGCGCATCGCGTTGTCCAGGCGGATCTGCGCGACGTCGCGGGGGGCTGAACACATCCCGACATGATAAAGCTTCGTTGACCAACCCCCGGCTGGCCGGGGCGTCCCCCGCTACTCCTCCTCCTTCAGGTGGTAGCCGGCGGCCAGCTGGGCCTGCGTATTGGGGGGCACCGCTTCGTAGTGGGACAGCACCATGGTGTAGCGCCCCTGCCCGCTGGTCATCGCGTTGAGGCGGTTCTGGTAGGCGCTCAGCTCGGCCAGCGGCGCCAGACCGTCCACGCCGATCTGCCCCGGCACGCTGCCGCGCGTCCCGAGCACCTGACCCCGTCGCGACGCCAGGTCGCCGGTGATGTCGCCGGTGGCGTTTTCCGGCGCGCTGATCTCCACCTGCACGATCGGCTCCAGCACCACGGGCCGGGCCTCGCGCACCGCCGCGATCAGTGCGCGCTTGCCTGCGGTGATGAAGGCGACTTCCTTGGAGTCCACCGAGTGGTGCTTCCCGTCGAACACCGTCACCCGCAGGTCCACGACGGGATAGCCGGCCACGACGCCCTGCGCCAGCGCCTGTCGCACGCCCTTCTCGACGGCCGGCATGAACTGGCCGGGGATCGTGCCGCCCTTGACCTCGTCCCGGAACTCGAAACCCGCGCCGCGCTCCAGCGGCTCGATGCGCAGCCACACCTCGCCGAACTGCCCGGCGCCGCCAGTCTGCTTCTTGTGACGGTAATGGCCCTCCGCCTTCGCCGAGATCGTCTCGCGATACGCGATCCGCGGCGGCTGGGTCTGGACGTCGAACTTGTAGGTCTCCTTGAGCCGATCGAGCAGCACCCGCAGGTGCAGTTCGCCGAGCCCGTAGACCAGCGTCTCCCCGCCCTGCGGGCCGCGGCCCTCCTCGTGGCCGCCACCTCGCTCCAGGCGCAGGCAGGGGTCCTCCTCGACCAGCCGTGTCAGCACCTCCCACAGCCGCTGCTCGTCGCCATGGCGGCTGGGCCGGATCGCCACGCCGTGCACCGGCGTCGGCAGCGCGATCGGCGCGAGGTGGAGGTGCTCGTCCTCCTGCGCGTCGTGCAGCACCGCGTCGTAGTGCAGTTCGTCGATCTTGGCCAGGGCGCACAGGTCGCCGGGCAGCGCCTGGTCGATCTCGACGTGTTCCTTGCCCTGCAGCATGAACAGATGCGCGACGCGCACCGCCTTGCGGGCATGGCCGACGAAGAGCTGGGCGTTCCTCTTCAGCGTCCCCTGGTGGACGCGCAGCATCGCGAGCTTGCCGAGGTAGGGATCCGACTGGATCTTGAAGACGTGCGCGACGACGTGCTGCGCCGGATCCATCGACACGAGCAGCGGTTCCGCCTCGTCGCCTTCGCGGCGCATGAACTGCGGCGGGTTGGCTTCATAGGGATTGGGGAGCAGCTTCTCGATCACGTCGAGCAGCTCCGCGACGCCCGCGCCGGTGCGGGAGGACACGAAACACACGGGGATCAGATGGCCTTCGCGGAAGGCCTGCTCCAGCGGCGCGTGCAACTCGGTGGCGGGTACGTCGCCGTCGTTGAGATAGCGGTCGACGAAGTCCGGGTCGACCTCCACGACCTGCTCCACCAGCGCGCGGTGGGCGGCTTCGACCGAGCCGAAGTCGCTCTCGCCGCTGCAGCCGAAGAAGCAGTCCTGCACCCGCGCGCCGCCGGCGGCGGGCAGGTTCAGCGGCAGGCATTCCCGGCCGAAGGCGTCCTGCAGCTGACCGAGCAGCGCCTGGGCGTCGACGCCGGGCGCATCGATGCGGTTGACGATGACCAGCCGCGTGAGTCCGCGGCCCGCCGCGGCCTCCATCATCCGGCGGACCATCAGTTCGAGGCCGTTCTGGGCGTTGACCACCACGGCGACCGATTCGACCGCTTCGAGCGCCGGCAGCGCCTGCCCGATGAAGTCGGGCGCGCCGGGGGTGTCGAGCAGATGGATGCGCACGCCTCCGTGCGCGATGTGCATCTGCGAGACCTGCAGCGAGTGCAACATCCGTTTCTCCAGCGGATCGTGGTCGCTGACGGTGCTGCCTTTCTCGATGCTGCCGGCGGTCTTGATGGCGCCGGCCTTCAGCAGCAGGGCCTCGGCCAGCGAGGTCTTGCCGGCGCCGGCCGGGCCGGTCAGCGCCAAGGTGCGGATCGCCGCGATGCCGGGATGCTGCGGCAGCGCGGCGCCGCCTGGGCTGCCGGCGGTCGTGCCTTCCGGATCAGGGGAGGGGCTGGGGGACATGGCTCGTTCCTCTCAGGCAAGAGTTGGACGCGGGTCTGGAGCCGGACTGCGGCCAGCGTAGAGGATGCGCCGGGCCTGCACAAGCAGGGGCATCGGATCGGTGTTGGGCCGCGCACGGCGATTGCCCGCGATGGAGCGCGCGATGGCAAGGGCGAAGGCCAGAGAAGCGTCAGGGTCGGCGGCGCCGATTTCATCCGCTTGCAACTCCGTGTCGTGGTCGACCTAGACTCGTCCCCTTCACGGCGTCGTGACGCCGTCCGGGGGGCTGTCCTTCTCTTGGCCGGCCCTTCGAGATCAGCACAAGGAGAACGGGCATGAGCGTGGCGGAATGGATGTCGACCCTGGCGGTCGCGATGGCGGCGACGGCCTGTGGCGGCGGAAGCGGGGGCGGGGACGCCGCCGCCGCACCGACGGAACCTGGCGGTGGAGCCGCGGCGCCGTCCATGCAGACCTTGAACAGCACGCTGGATCGCCCTTGGGGCCTCGTGCAACTGCCGGACAACCGGCTGCTGGTGACGCAGAAGGGCGGCACCATCGTGCGCCTTTCCGCGGCCGGCAAGACCGAAGCGACGATCACCGGCGTGCCCAAGGTGCTGGACAGCGGACAGGGCGGTCTGCTGGGCATCACGATCGATCCCGATTTCGCGACCGCGGGCAGCAACTGGGTTTATTTCTCGTACGCCGAGGCGGGCACCGGCACCGAAGCCGGAAAGGCCGGCACCACGGTTGCGCGCGGCCGGCTGGAGGGCGACGCGCTGACCGGCGTGCAGGTGATCTTCCGCCAGGCGCCCAAGGTCGACGGCACGGGGCATTACGGCTCGCGGCTGGTTTTCGCGCGCGACAAGACGCTCTACATCACCACCGGCGAGCGCATGAAGGGCAGCCCGTCGCAGGACCTGCAGCAGACCTTGGGCAAGGTGATCCGGGTGAACCGCGACGGCAGCATCCCGTCGGACAACCCGGCCTTCGCCGCGGGCGCCAGGCCCGGCATCTGGAGCTACGGCCACCGCAACATCCAGGGCGCCGCGCTGCATCCGCAGACCGGCGAGCTCTGGCTCACCGAACACGGCCCGCAAGGCGGCGACGAGGTCAACATCGCGCGCGCCGGCCAGAACTACGGCTGGCCGGTGAAGAGCTACGGCTGCGAGTACGGCTCGCCGGTCGGCGACGCCTGCCGCATCGGCGGCGGCACGCATGCGCCGACCTACATCGAGCCGCTGACCACCTGGACGCCGATCTCGGTCGCGCCGGCGGGACTCGTCTTCTACACGGGCAGCCTGTTCCCGGAATGGCGCGGGCAGCTGATCTCGGGATCGCTGGCGGGCACCGCGCTGTGGCGCATCACGCTGAACGGCGACACCGTCACGGGCAAGGAGAAGATGTTCGGGGACCTGGGCGAGCGCTTCCGCGACGTGATCCAGGCGCGTGACGGCGCATTGCTGACGGTGACCGACGGGGGCAAGCTGATGCGCGTGTCGCGGTGAGGCGGTGAGGCGGTGAGGGTGAAGCGCTCAGGCGCGACGGTCCGCTCAGTCCAGCCGTTTCCAGTACAGCGCGGTCGCTTGCAGTTCGCCTTGCGGGTTGGCGGCGAAGAACGGAATCTGGCCGGTGCGCTGGAAACCTTGCGACTGGTAGAAGGTCTCCGCCGCCGAGCCGGCTTCGGTGTCGAGCGTCAGCAGGCTGAGCCCCGCGTCGCGTGCGGTCTGCTCCAGCACGGCCATCAACTGCACGGCGACGCCGCGTCGCCGCGCGTCGCGATGGACCATCAGCTTCATCACGTCCGCGCGATGGCGCTGATTGGGCTTGCCGCAGATCGACAGCTGCACCGTGCCGAGCGCGCGATCGCCCTCTCGCGCTACCCACAGCCGGTGCCGCGGCCCGAGCTGCTCGAACACGCCTTCCCAGTACTCGCGCATCTGCGCCTCGTCGACGTCCTCCAGGAATCCCAGGGAGCCGCCGCCGTCGACGACGTCGAAGAACAGTTCGCCGAGCGCCGGCATCCAGTCGCGGTCGGTGCCGCGCAGTTCGATCAGGTCCATGAGGGTTCCTTGCGCTGGTTGTCGGACGAAGCGGCGACGCGCAATGGCTTGCCGAGACACACGGCGTCCTGGCGTCCGACGTAGCTGCCGTAGTTGGGAATCTCGGAGTAGCCGTGCCGTCGATAGAAGCGCAGTGCGCGGTCGTTGACGCGCCGTGTTTCCAGCCACAACGCGCGATAGCCCATGGCCAGGGCGTCGCGCTCCAGCGCGATCAGCAGCGCAGCGCCGACGCCGCGCGTGCCTTCGCGGGCGAACATCCGTTTGAGTTCCGCCACCGGCGCCGCGCCGGCCTGCGCGAGGGGCCGGACCGCGCCGCAGCCGAGAAGCGCGCCGTCTCCGCTGCGGGCGACCAGGAATACGGACCGGCCTGCCGGCATCGAGGCGGCCTCGAATCCGCCGGCGCCGGAGTCGCCGCTGAGCGACGCCAACCGCTGGTTGAGCTGATGCATCAGCAGCACCGCATCGGGATGGGTGACGGGGACGGGCTCCAGCAACGGCCGGTCAGTGGGCACGTCGGCATGGTCAATCGCAGGCATTTGTGGCATGGTTCAGACTTCATTGAAACCGTCGATCAAATACTAACCAATGGTTAGCAAATCCACAAGCGGCGGCCGTGCGCCGATGCCGGATCCGCGTCCCAGCGGGCCGAAGGGCCTGCACAACACTTCCGGCGTGGTGCAGGACAGGCCCGACGGCGCGGCGCAGGCGCGGCCGCAGACGAAGCCCCAGCCGCGCGTCCGACAGAAGGTGGCCAAGCCGGAGGGACCGCTCAAGCGGCAGGCGCAGCGCAAGGCGATGAACGGGGACGAGGGCGACGGGACTGGCGATGGCGACCCGGCACTGGGCCTGGACGCCGACGCCGGCGTCCCCCCGACCGCGTCACAGCAGCGCCGCGCCGCGCACAAGCTGGCGCTGGAGGCGGGGATCCTGGCCGCGGCGCGCGAACTCTTCGCCGAGCGCGGCGCGGACGCGCTCACGCTGCGCGAGGTGGGCGCGGCGGTGGGCTACTCGCACGCGACGCTCTACAGCTTCTTCCACGACAAGGGCGAGCTGCTCGCCCGCCTGGCCGAGGACAGCCTGCGCACCCTGCTCACGCGGCTGCAGGGCGCGTCGGACGGGGCCGCTTCAGGCGGGGAGGCTGCCGCGGTGGCGCGGGCCTTCGTCAACTGGGGGCTGCAGCATCCGCACGACTACCGGCTGCTGATGCTCGACACGCCGATCGCCCTGCGCGAAGCGCTGATCGCGGGCCTGGACGCGCTGATCGCGCCGGCGGCGTTGCCGGCCGCGCGCGCCGCGGCGCTCTGGGCCGGGCTGCACGGGCTGGTGATGCTGGAGCAGGGCGGCCTGGCCGCGCTGGGCGGCGTCGCGGCACGAGCGAAACGCGTCGAGGCCTTGCTCGCTGGCCTGCTCGCCACGCGCTGAGTCAGACCAGATGCGGCAGTCGCTTGTAGTACAGCGCGGCGGCCTGCAACTGGCCCTCGGCGCCGTGGCAGTGGTCGGGGATCTGGCCGGCGCGCTGCCAGCCGAGATGGGCGAACACCGCTTCCGCCTGCGAGTCGGCGCAGGTCTCGAGCTGCAGCAGGAAGCGGCCCTGCGTCGCCGCCGCGCATTCCAGACGCGACATCAGCTGGCCGGCGACGCCGCGGCTGCGTTCCTGGCTGTGCACCATCAGCCGCTGGACTTCCCCGCGGTGGTGCGCATTGGCCAGCGGGCACAGCGACAGCTGGACGGCGCCGAGCAGACGGCCCGGCCCTTCGGACTCGCAGGCGATCCACAGCATGTGGTGCTGGCCCAGCCGGGCGAAGACGCCGTGCCAGTAGTCGAGCGCCTGGTAACGCGACAGCGGGGCCAGGAAGCCCAGCGTGGCGCCGAGATGGACGTTGTCGATCAGCAGGGTCGTCAGGGCGGGCAGCCATTGCAGGTCGCGGGAAGTCAGCTTGACGACTTCCATCGGCGCGCGCTGCAGGTGCTGCGACGCGGCAGCGTCGCTGGCCAGCGGATTGAGGGCGCGCGGGGCTCGGGCGTGAACGGCCGTGGGGCTGAGGGCGACATGCATGGCGGGAACTCCAGGTCTGGGTACAACGACGTCCCGACCCGTCTCGTGGCGGGCGGTGGGACCTGGAAAACCCTGACGCAAACGTCATGCCAGCCGGACGCTGGGGCGTGTCGACTGGGCGATTGCCGCGCGGCTGGGGCGGTGCGCGTGAACCGCGTCACGTCCGGAGGACGACGAAGCGGGAAAGCGGGCTCGATCGCGCCCTGTGCAGATGTCGTCGCCGCGGCCGGCGCCGGGAGCGCGGGCGCCGTCAGGCCGGCACGGCCACGCTGAGTTCGGCCTCAAGCCCCGGTTCGGCGCACAGACGCCCCTTTCCCTGGCGCTTGGCGGCATACAGCGCCGCCTCGGCGCGGTGCAGCAGGTCCTCGAGGCCGCGATCACCGTGGCGCAGCTTGGCCCAGCCGGCGGAGTACCCCAGCGTGAAGCCGAGTTCGCGCGGCGCGAGGTCGAGCAGCGCCTCGCGTTGCCGCCGGTCGAGCGCGGGCGGCCCGACCAGATCGGAGCGCGCCATCAGCACGGCGAAGCGCTGGCCGTCGATGCGCGCGACGACGTCGCCCAGGCGCTTCTGCTCATCCAGGCAGCGGCCGAAGAGCGCGAGCGCCTGGTCGCCCTTGGCCTCGCCGTGGGCGGTGTTGATCGCCTTGCAGCCGTCCACGTCCATGACGACCAGCATCAGCGGCTCGCTGTAGCGGCGCGCCATCGAGATCATGTCCACCGAGCGCTGCTGGAAGGCGCGACGGTTGGCCAGCCCGGTGGCCGCGTCGATCTGTGTGAGGCGGCGGAGTTCGGCCTCGCTCTCGCCGCGCCAGGCCACGAGGATCGCGATCGCCGCGGCGAGCACGCAGACGTTGGCCACGACGGCGAACACCATGTTGAGCGGATGCGGTGCGTCGAAGCTGGGCAGATTCGCGGTGTCGAAACCGGCCAGATAGGCGCGCGCCAGGTTGAGCACGGCCAGCAGGCCGAGGCTGACGGTGAACAGCAGCCGCCAGCGCAGGTTGCCGACCGGCGCGCGCTTGACCGGCTGCATCAGGCTGGCGCCGAGCGCGAGCATCTGCAGCCCGATGCAGCCGTTGGACCAGGCCAGACGCAGCGCGTAGTTGTCCCAGCCGGCCCCGTAGCCGACCATGACCAGCACCGGCATGCCGTACTGGAAGAGCCGACCGAGCCTGCCGGGCAGCCACCGGTCGGCCGCCATCCACAGCAGCGTCACGCTGGCGCTGAGCAGCCCGAGCGCCGCGATGGCCGTCAGGCGCGTGCCGTCGGGCGGCAGCAGCAGCAGGGCCCAGCCGGCGGCCTGCGCGGCCGCGCTGAGTTGCGCGCGTCGGGCGGCGATGCTGTCGCACCAGCCGAGCAGCAGCGGCAGCAGCAGCGCCAGTACCAGGGACTGGATCAGCATCAGGCTGAACAGCGTCGGGACGTCGAAACGCATACGCGCGGCACCCGCCGGCGAGGCGGGCTGGAGCTGGTCGTGACAGGGCATTGTGGCCGTAAAGTCGCGCTCCGATGACCCCCCCGACCCCCTCCACACCCTCGAGCCCTGTCCCTTCGCCCGAGGGCTTGCCCTTCGCGTATGCCGGCGGCTATGCGCCGCAGTGCGGCGGGATCCACGCGCTGAGTCGCGCCGCCGACGGCCGCGTGCATGCGCGTCTCGCGGCGTCCGTGCCGGGCAGCCCGACGTGGCTGCATTTGGCCGACGGCGGCCGGCGTCTGCACGCCTTGCTGGAGGACGGGAACGAGCTGGCGACCTTCGATGTCGGCGTCACGGACGGCGCGCTGACGCTGCTGTCGCGGCATGCGACGGGCGGTGCGCTGCCGGTGCATCTGGCCGTCGACGCGCAGGCGCGCCACGCCTGGATCGCCCACTACGGCGACGGCACGCTGCGCCGCGCGGCGATCGACGCGCAGGGGGCGCTCCAGCCCACCGACCACGTCCTGATGCCTCGACCCGGTGCCGACGACGCCGCGCAGGCACATGCGCACATGGTCCGCCGCCACCAGCGGTGGCCGTTGATGCTGGGCAGCGATCTCGGGCGCGATGTGCTGAGGGTGTGGCGACTCGAGGCGTCTTCCCAGGATCCGGTGGAGCTAACCGGCCTGTCGCTTCCGTCAGGCTCAGGACCGCGCCACTTCGTTTTCCACCCTCGCGAGGACGGGCAGCTCTATCTGCTCAACGAGCAGGCGAACGCGCTCGACTGGCTGGGCCTGAACGAATCGGGACATCTCACGCATCGGCTGCGCCTCAGCAGCCTGCCGACCGGCTTCGAGGGCCTGAGCTACGCGTCGGACCTGCTCATCGCGCCGGACGGCCGTCGACTGTTCGCGCTGAACCGTCTGCACGATGCGATCGCCGTCTTCGATCTCGACGAGTCCGGTCGACCGTCGTGGCACGGTGAGACCTGGGCGCAGGGGAGCTACCCGCGCAGCGCGAGCGTCAGTCCGGACGGACGTGAGCTGTGGGTCTGCCTGCAGCGCAGCCACCAGATCTGCGTGTTCGACATCGATGGCGCGGCGCTGCCGCGCTTCGACGGCCGTTTCATCGCCATGCCGGGCGCGGCCTGCGTCGTGTTCCGTTGAACTGCCGCTCGCTCGCTCGCCCGCTCGCCCGCTGGCCTCTTGCCCCTCGCCCGCACTGCGGGAGAAGGGTTGGGGTGAGGCACGCGGGAACGACCGTCCCGGCGCTCAGCCGAACTGCCGTCGATAGCGGGAAGGCGCCGGCAGACCCATCAGCCGGAAATGCCGTCGCATCGATTCCGGCGAGCCCAGTCCGGCGAGGTCGGCGACCGCCTCGACATCGAGCGTGTCCCTGGTCTCGAGCAGTTCCTTCGCGACGCCGACGCGTTCCCGGGTCAGCCATTCGAGCGGCGGCAGTCCCGTGGCGTCCTTGAAGCGGCGCTGCAAGGTGCGGGGACTCATCGCGGCACGGCGGGCCATGGACGCGACGGTGTGCGCCTCGCGCGGATGCGCGCGCAACCAGTCCTGCAGGACGGCGATGGGACTGGACGCCTCGGCCGGCATCGGCCGCGGCACGAACTGCGCCTGACCGCCTTCGCGGTGCGGCGACATCACCAGTCGCTGCGCCACCGCGTTGGCGACGCGCGGCCCGTGGTCGCGACGCACCAGATGCATGAGCATGTCGAGTCCCGCGGCGGATCCCGCCGAGGTGATGAGCGCGCCCTCGTCGACA
The DNA here is from genome assembly GCF_048957715.1 of Mitsuaria sp. CC2. Taxonomy (NCBI): domain Bacteria; kingdom Pseudomonadati; phylum Pseudomonadota; class Betaproteobacteria; order Burkholderiales; family Sphaerotilaceae; genus Roseateles; species Mitsuaria sp. CC2. The sequence continues at coordinate 18,269 of NZ_JARVXN010000034.1, forward strand.
TAGAGCGCGGAGGGATCGACCTCGATGAGCGGGAACTCCCGGGCGAGCCGTTCGGCATATCGCCAGTGGGTGGTCGCGCGTTTCCCGTCGAGCAAGCCGGCATGCGCCAGCACGAAGACGCCGGAGCAGATCGTGCACAACCGCGCGCCGCGCGCGTGGGCGGCCCGCACGGCCTTGAGCAGCGGCTCGGGCGGGCGCTCGGCGGCGTCGCGCCAGCCGGGGATGACGATGGTGTCGGCGCGTCGCAGCATCGCCAGCGTGTGCGGCGCCTCGACACGCACGCCGCCGGTGCCGCGCAGCGGACCGGGTTCCGCGGCGCAGATCGCGTGCCGGTACCAGGCGACGTCCAGTTCCGGTCGTTCGAGCGCGAAGAGCTCCACCGCGCAGCCGAATTCGAACATGCAGAGCCGGTCGTAGGCCAGGATCGCGACGAGATGAGACATGGCGCGATCTTACCGATCAACGGCGTTCCGGCCACTGGTCGGGAAGGGCGGCAGTCCCGACACTGACGGCCAGTCACCCACGCCCTTGAAAGAACCGACGATGAGCTCGCACATCTCCGCCGTCCCCGCCGCGCCCAGCGATCAGGCGCTCGCACACTTCGAACAGGCGTTCGCTTTCGAGACCGACTGCTGGGACGTGCACGACGCGTTCGCGCGCGGCGTCGAGGATTTCGTCCTGCTCGACGTGCGCAGCCACGAGCTCCACGGGCGCGGCCATGTGCCCGGCGCCGTGAACCTGCCGCACGGCAAGATCACCGAGGGCAAGATGGCCGCGTATCCGATGGACACGCTGTTCGTCGTGTATTGCGCCGGACCGCATTGCAACGGCGCGCACCGCGGCGCGATCCGGCTCGCGAAGCTGGGGCGGCCGGTCAAGCTGATGATCGGCGGATTGACGGGCTGGATCGACGAAGGGTTCGAGGTGACCCGCGTCGCCGCGTCGGAACCCGGTGCTCAGTGAGACGACACGAACGTCTCGTCGTCCTGTTCCGGGATGGCGAAGGATGCCTTCAATCGCGCGACCTCCGCCTGCGGCGTCTGCCCGAAGAGCCGGCGGAACTCGCGGCTGAATTGCGAAGCGCTGGCGTAGCCGACGCGATCCGCGGCCGCCGCGGCTGTCATGCCCTTCTGGAGCATCAGCAACCGTGCGCGGTGCAGGCGCGTCGATTTCACGTACTGCATCGGCGTGGTCTGCGTGATCGCCTTGAAGTGCGCGTGGAAGGCGGCGAGGCCCAACCCCGCCTCGCGCGCCAGCCGGGACACGTCGAGGCGGTCCGCGTAGTCGGCATGGATGCGCCTGAGCGCCAGGGCGATGCGGCCCAGGTGCCCTCTCTCGCCGAGCACGCTGCGCAAGGTGGCGCCCTGGGGCCCGCCGAGGACGCGGAAATACAGCTCCCGCAGAAGCGCGGGGCCGAGCACGGCCGTCTCGACGGGATCGGCCATGGCTTCGAGGAAGCGCAGCAAGGTGGCCTCGATCCGGTCGTCCATGGGCGAGGCTTCGAGTCCGAGGGACTCGGCCGGCTCGATGCCGTCGACGGTCGCGCCGCCCTGGTCGATCGCCAGCGCGACCTCGGCGGCCAGCGCCGCGTCGAGCCGCAGGTAGGCGGCCAGCAGCGGCGCCTCCTCGCTCGCATCGGTCGCCATCGTGAACGGCACCGGCACGGCCACCACCAGGTAGTGGCGCGCGTCGTAGACGATGGTCCGGTCGCCGATGAAGCCGCGCTTGCGGCCCTGGAAGACGAAGACGATGCCCGGCTCGTACAGCACCGGGGTGCGGGCGAGCGGGCGGTCGCTGCGCAGCCATCGCACCGATTCGATCGGGCTCGCGGTGTAGCCCTCGTTCGGAGCGAGGCGGAGCAGGAGATCGCGGATCTGGCGCTGGCGGGTGGCGTCGGGCATGGGATGCGCCGCATTGTCGTCCGCGTGAGGTCAGCCTCGCGAGGGCGTGGAGGAATAGGCAAGACCGGCAGGGCGATGGATCTGCACAGACGGGCCGTCGATTCCTAGCATTCACTCCCATGAACACGACCCATGCTTCACCTCCGCAGTCGTCGGAGCGATCCGCCAAGACTTTCCTCATCACCGGCGTCAGCAGCGGCTTCGGACGCGCGATCGCGGACCGGGCGCTGTCCGACGGTCATGTCGTCGTCGGCACGGTGCGCAACGCCGAAGCCGCGCGCGACTTCGAGCATCGCTGTCCCGGCCGGGCGCACGCACGCCTGCACGACGTGACGGCGCTCGACCTCGCCGCGCCGCTGGTGGCGGCCATCGAAGCGGACATCGGTCCCATCGACATCCTCATCAACAACGCGGGCTACGGCCACGAGGGCATCCTGGAGGAGAGCCCGATCGAGGAGTTGCTGAACCAGTTCCAGGTGAACGTCTTCGGCGCGGTCGCGATGATGAAGGCGATCCTGCCGTTCATGCGGGGCCGCCGCGCGGGCCGCATCTTCAACACGACGTCGATGGGCGGCTTCATCACGATGCCGGGCATCACGTACTACTGCGGCAGCAAGTTCGCGCTGGAAGGGATCTCCGAGGCACTGGGCAAGGAAGTCGCCGGCCTGGGCATCAGCGTCACGGCGATCGCGCCGGGATCGTTCAGGACCGATTGGGCGGGCCGATCGATGGTGCGCTCCGAGCGTGGCATCGCCGACTACGACGCGATCTTCGACCCGATCCGCGCGCGGCGTCAGGCCGTGAGCGGACGGCAGCTGGGCGACCCGGCGCTGGCGGCGGCGGCGATCGTGGACCTGTCGGTCGGCGCGGCACCGCCGCCCGCGCATCTGCTGCTCGGCAGCGATGCGCTCGGGCTGGTGCAACAGAAACTGGCCTCGATGAGCGAGTCGATCGACGCGTGGCGCGCGGTGACCGTCAGCACCGACGCGCCGCTCGAATGACGGTCACTTCACCGGGATGACGGTCGCCCGATCCACCGGCACCGCCGTCACGCTGTTCTGCGGCGAGCCCTCGATCACGCGGTCCGAGTAGGTCAGGTAGACCAGCGTGTTCCGCTTCGCGTCGACCATGCGGACGACGCGCAGCCGCTTGAACACGAGCGAGGACCGTTCGGAGAACACTTCCTCCTGCTTCGGAAGCGGTTTGGGGAAGCTGATCGTGCCGACGGCGCGGCAGGCGATCGAGGCTTCGGACTTGTCTTCGGCCAGGCCGAGGCCGCCCTTGATGCCGCCGGTCTTGGCGCGAGACACGTAGCAGGTCACGCCGTTCACCGCGGGGTCGTCGTAGGCGTCCACCACGATCTTGTGGTTCGGGCCGACGAACTTGAACACCGTGCTCACTTCGCCGATCTCCTCGGCGCTCGCGGCCATGCAGGCGGAGGCGACGAGCGCCAGCGCCGCGGCGCCGAAGGACAGGATGGCCGGACGCGGCGCGCGAGCACGGCCGGAGATGACGGACGGGCCGGCCAGGCGGGACGGGTCGGAAGGACGAGGGCTACGCATGCTGAGGGCTCCTTGGATCCGCCGTTGTAGCACGCGACGCGTCGACGAAGTGCGAAGGGATCCAGCGGTCCCGCAGGGCCAGGAACGGGAGCTCCACCCGGCGGTAGAGCAGCCAGCCGCCGAGCAGGCAGGCCGCTGCGATCACCGGCACCGTCCCGCCTGATCCCCGCATCAGGCCGAGCGCCGCCAGCGGCTTCAGCAGCGCGTACGCGATCGGCTTGTGGGTCAGGTACAGCGCATAGGACCAACGGGCCAGGGCATTCGCGCCCGGCACCCGGACGCGCGCCATCGGCCCCCGCGGCGCGAGCGCCGCCAGCACCATCAGTCCGAAGCTCCAGGCCAGCGCGCTGTAACCCCAACTGCTCATCGCGTGGCCGTAGCCGTAGTCGTCGATGTAGTAGAAGTGCAGCATCAGCGTCAGCATGCCGAGGCTAGCCGCGACGCCGATCGCGAGCAGCGTTTTCGCACGTTGCATCAGCGCCGCCCAGAGGTCCGCGTGCCCGTGCTTGAGCAGCGCGACGGCGACGCCGGGCAGGAACTCGTCCAGCCGCGCGAGGCTGCCGTAGTACAGCTGCGGGTAGTAGCCGAGCGACGGGTTCTGCGTGCCGTACAGGCGCCACAGATGATCGCGCCAGAGGATCGCCGCGAGCGTCAGCACGCCGATCAGCGACCACGCCAGCGTCCGGCGGCGCTGCTGGAGCGCCGCACCGAGCATCAGCGCCGCGGGCAGCACCAGGTAGAACTGCTCCTCGATGCACAACGACCACGCGTGCGAGAACGCCGTCCCCGGCGTCAGCGCGATGTTCTGCGTGAAGCTCAGGAAGCGCCACAGCGGCGGCGGTTCGCGTCCGCCCATCACCTGCGGGAACAGCCAGTAGAGCGCGAGCACCACATAGAAGTTGGGCAGCGTGCGCAGCAGGCGGCGTCCGTAGAAGCGCGGCAACGAGAGCCGGCCGCCGCGTTTCATCCCGCCCATCAGTTGGTTGGCGATCAGGTAGCCGCTCAGCACGAAGAACAGGTCGACGCCGGTCCAGCCGATGCCGCTCAACCAGCCGAAGGTCGGCGTGCCGCTGACGAAGACCTGATAGTGGTATGCGAAGACCAGCAGGATGGCGGCGGCGCGCAGCGTGTCCAGGCCGTGCTGGCGCGGCGAGCCCGGGGCGGGGAGGGGGAGAGATGACATGGGCGGATCGTCGATGAAATCTCCGGCCGCACGACGAGGCGCCGAGGGAAGTCGCGTTACGCACGTTACGCACGTTACGCGCGTCACGCGCGTAATGTGCATGCGAGCCTCAAGCGCGGTGCCGTTCGCGGCTGTCCGCCGGCGCCTGTTCCCGCTCGGTCATGCCGTAGTCGCGCAGCACGGCAGCGACGCGCAGCCGGTAGTCGGCGAAGACACCCGCGCGGCCCTCCGATTGCGCGCCGCGATGCGCTTCGATGCGACGCCATTCGCGCACCGCCTCTTCGTCGCGCCAGAAGGACAGCGACAGCAGCTTGTCGGGATCGGTCAGGCTCTGGAAGCGCTCGATGCTCAGGAATCCGTCGACCTGCTGCAGCAGCGGCTTGAGTTCGGCCGCGAGTGCCAGATAGCGCTCGCGCCCCTCGGTGCTGGGAATGACTTCGAAGATGACGGCGATCATGGCTGGGGCTCCTTTTCCAGGTCGTGCAGGTCGTGCAGGTCGTCCGGGTCGGGCAAGTCGTTTAGGAACTGTGGAATGTCCATGTTGGGCAGCGACAGCGGCGCGGCGGGCTCCGGCCGACGGAGACGGGGCTGTGCCGAGAGCCAGGTCAACGCCGCGTGCACGCTCGTCAGTGCCAGGCCTTGCCCGGGGCAGCGATGGGCGCCGTCGCCGAAAGGGTGGTCGGTGCCAGCCAGCGGAACGCTCACCGGTGCAGCGGGTTCCTGCCGCACATCGAAGCGGCGGGTCACGCGAACGGCGCCGCCCTCGCGGGCGATGCGCTGCAGGTCCTCGCGCGAAGGCACCTGACCGAAGGCTCGGCCGGTTGACCGCCACTCGAGCATCGCGTGACCCAGCAGCGCGGCGCCGGCCTCGTGGCCCTGCCAGATCAGCGCCAGCCGGTTGGCGGTGAACGCCGCCCGGTCGGTCCATCGCGTCGGGGCCGCATGACGCAGCAAGGTGCACTGCAACGGCGCATCCGGCGAACGACGCTCCGCGTCGTCGAGCGCGTCCAGCAGTGCCGTCACCGCTTCGCCGCCCTGACGCACGGCATCGGCGTCGGCATCGGCGCCCAGGCCCGCGGCCATCGCGCGCAGGGCGGCATGCAGCCGCTGTTGCGCGTCGACATCGAGGATCTCGATGCCGAGCAGGCTCGCGACCGTCGACGCCGGCACGGCCCAGGACCAGTGCGACCAGCCGCCCGCCAGCGCGATCGCGGCCTGGCGTCGCGCGTGGGCGCGGATGTCGTCATCCGACAGCGCCGTCAGCGCACGCGTCAACGCCGTTTTCTCCGGAGGATGCGCGACATCGTCGCGCTGGCGAAGCCAACGCGCGAAGACGTCCGCCAGCGGTCCGCCGTGCGCGCGCAGCGGCGGTGGCAGCGGCTCGCCGGGTGGCCGCATGCGCAGCCCGGGATCGAGCAGCGGCGAATGGAAGGGACAGGTCGGCGGGGGCGGCAGCGGTGGCACGGGCGGTGGGGGCGGTGGGGTCGGCATGGGGGAATCTTCGCGATGGTTTGCCGGGAACGCTTCGCTTAGCATCGAAGCATGATTGACGCCCCCACCGCCGACGAGGCGCTGGCCCACATTGCCGCCAGCATGGCCGAGCCGGTGCGTGCGCGCATGCTGTGCTGCCTGATGGACGGCCACGCGCGCACGGCGACCGAACTGGCCGCCGTCGGCGACGTCGCCGCGTCGACGGCCAGCGCGCATCTGGCCAAGCTGCTGGGACAGGGCCTGGTCGGCTGCATGGCGCAGGGCAAGCACCGCTACTACCGGCTGGCCGGGCCGGAGGTCGGCCAGGCGCTGGAGGCGATGCTGGTGCTGGCCGGCCTGCCGCGGCCGCGCTTCGAGCCCAGCACCCCGCCCGCGCTGCGACAGGCGCGTCGCTGCTACGACCATCTCGCCGGCCACTGGGGCGTGCGACTGCACGACCACGCGCTGCGCCTGCACTGGATGACGCCGGACCCCGACGAGGTCCGCGGCTATCGCTTCACCGACGCGGGCCTGGACGCGCTGCGCGGGCTCGGCGTCGACGTGGCGGCTGCCGCCGGCGCGCGCCGCCGCCGCCTGGCCTGCGCCTGCATGGACTGGAGCGAGCGGCGTCCGCACCTGGGTGGCGCGCTCGGCGCCGCATGGCTGCAGGCGATGCTCACGCAGGGCTGGCTGGACCCCGACCCCGACAGCCGCGCATTGCGCGTCACGCGCCGCGGACAGACCCGACTCGACCGACTTCTGGAGGACACGACGACATGAGCACCTCGATCCACGTGGGCATCGGCGGCTGGAACTTCGAGCCTTGGCGCGAGACCTTCTATCCCAAGGACCTGCCCGCCTCGCGCGAGCTGGAATACGCCAGTCGCCAGCTGAGCGCCATCGAGGTCAACGGCACCTATTACGCCACCTTCAAGCCGGCCACGTTCGCCAAGTGGCGCGACACCGCGCCGGAGGGCTTCGTGTTCTCGCTCAAGGCCAACCGTTTCGCGACCAACCGGCGCGTGCTGGCCGAGGCCGGCGAGTCGGTCACGCGCTTCGTCGACAGCGGCGTCGCCGAACTCGGTCCCAAGCTCGGGCCCATCGTGTGGCAGTTCGCGACCACCAAGCGCTTCGATCCGGTCGACTTCGGCGCCTTCCTGAAGCTGCTGCCGAAGGCGTCCGCGGGCGTCCCGCTGCGGCACGCGCTCGACGTCCGCCACGAAAGCTTCCGCTCGCCGGAGTTCCTGGCGATGGCGCGCGATCACGGTGCCGGTGTCGTCTTCACCGAATCCGACGACTATCCGCCGATTCCCGACCTCACCACCGACTTCGTCTACACGCGGGTGATGCGGACGCGGTCGGAGCTCGTCACCGGGGTGACGGAGGAGGAACTCGACGGCCTCGCCGCCAGCGCGTCACGCTGGGAGTCGGGCGGCCAGCCCGATCGTCTGCCGCTGGTCGAGACCGACCGCACGCCGCCCAAGCGGGCGCGCGACGTGTTCGTGTTCTTCATCAGCGGCGCGAAGGAACGCGCGCCCGCCGCCGCGATGGCACTGATCGAACGCCTGTCCTGATCGTCGGTGCTGAGCGTCGGCCCTGAGCGTCGGCCCTGTGCCGACGGACGGACGGCCGGCGCCGGCCGGACTCCCATGAGCAACTCGGTCTGACGCGTCTGTAACGGGCAACGCCTGTGATGTAGGGGGGCACCGACGGGGCGTCGTCACTACACTTCTGCGTCATGGCGTCCATCCACATCCCCACGCTGATGTTGGCGCTGCTGAGCGGATTCGCGATGCTCGGCGTGCAGCTGTGGGCGGCGCAGCGCAGCCGGTTGCATTACCTGGATCTCGGCGTGTGGACCTGGGGCTCGTGGACGCTGCTGTTCGGCTTCGTGGGGCTGGCGTCGCGCCTGGTGCTGCCGATCTGGTTCTCCGCGCTGGTCGGCAACGGGCTGATCGCGCTGGGCCTGGTGTTCTACAACGAGGCGATCCATCGTCATGTGCTGGGACGTTCGCTGCCGCGATGGATGTGGTGGGCCGGACCGGCGGTGGCCTGGGGGCTGACCGCGTGGATGCTGACCTGGCCGCTGGCGCTGCGCACCAGCGCGATCTCGCTGGTCTTCGCGCTGCTCCTGCTGCCGGCGATCTGCCTGCTGCTGGGGCCGGGATGGCGCGGCGAGGCCTCGCTGCGCGCCGTCGGCGTCACCCTGGTGGCGGCCGCCGCGAGCCTGATGCTGCGCAGCGTGCATGCGCTGACGAATCCGGACGAGTACCAGGACCTGATGCAGGGCAGCCTCGGCCAGGGGCTGACCTTCCTGTTCAGCTTCATCTGCCTGATCGGCGCGGGCTTCGGATTCGTGCTCGCCAACTTCGAGCGCATCGCGCGGCGCATGGAGGAGGTCGCCTCCATGGACGGGCTCACCGGCTGCCTCAACCGCATGACCGCCGACGCGCTGCTGCGGCACGAACTGGAACGCGGCCGGCGCGAAGGCTCGCCGCTGGCGTTCGTCCTGCTGGACCTGGACCATTTCAAGGACGTCAACGACTGCCACGGGCATCACGCCGGGGATGACGCGCTGCGCGCCTTTGCCGCGGAGGTCCGGGCCCGGCTGCGCGCGTCGGACGTCGTGGGCCGCTGGGGCGGCGAGGAATTCGGACTCGTGCTGCCGGCCACCGACGGATCGGGCGCGAGAAGCCTGGTCGAGCAGATCCGGGAAGCGGTGGCGACGCTGCAGCTGTGCGACGGCGACGGCCGCGCCTTCACGCTGACGGTGTCGGCGGGCATCGCGGTGGCGGAGCCGGGCGGTCAGCTCACGGCCGACCAGCTGTTCATGCGGGCCGACCGCGCGCTGTATCGCGCCAAGGACGGCGGTCGCAACAACGTGCAGGTGCACGACAGCGGCTTGGAGTTGGGGACGGAGTCTCCCGTCGGCTGAGGCGCAGACGGCTTGGGCGGCTTGGGCGGCTTGGGCGGCCTGGACGGCGTCGAGGGCGCCATGCCGGCACCTCAGCAGTTCTCGTACTTCCAGTTCCGGCGCTTGCCTTCGGCGAGCCACTCGACGGCCTGCGCCAGCCGACGCTCGCGCGTCTCGGCCTTCTTGGCCTCGCCGTGCCAGAAGCCGATCGAGCAATGCGCGTTGAAGGCGGCCATGCTGGTCAGGATCTTGGCGCGGTAGGTGAAGTTGGGGAAGCCCCACTTGATCGTCTCGACGACGTCGGGGCAGTGCGTGTGGACGGCCGCGCGCCAGTGGCGCAGGAGGTCCCGTGCGAACGGGGCGGCGCGCTCGATGTAGGCGTCGACGCGGGGATCGAGGGTCGGCATGGTGGGCGTAGCCTAGCGCGTCCGCGGTCGCCCGACCATCGTGGTCTATGCTCGGACGCATGACTGCGAAGCGCTCCAACTCCCTCCTTGCCCGCCTGCCCGCGGCCCTACCCCTCTGGTCGCTGGCGGCGCCGCTGGCCGCGGTCCTCGCGCTGGCGGGCCTGACGGCCGGCGCCAATTCGACGCTGGTGCTGGGCGTGGTGAGCGTGCTGCTGATCGCCGCGGTGCTGGCGGCGGTGCATCACGCCGAGGTCGTCGCGCACCGCGTGGGCGAGCCCTACGGCTCGCTGGTGCTGGCGGTGGCGGTGACCATCATCGAGGTGGCGCTGATCGTGTCGCTGATGCTGGCCGGCGGCGAGTCGACCAATGCGCTGGCGCGGGACACGGTGTTCTCCGCGATCATGATCGTGTGCAACGGCGTGCTGGGGCTGTGCATCCTGGTCGGCGGCTGGAAGCATCAGGAGCTGGCCTTCCGCGTCGAGGGCACGAGCCCGACGCTGGCGGTGCTGGCCGCGCTGTCGGTGCTGACGCTGGTGCTGCCGGCGTTCACGACGAGTTCCGCCGGCCCGACCTTCACCACCACGCAGCTGCTGTTCGCGGGCGGCGTGTCGCTGGTGCTCTACGGCGCTTTTGTGTTCGTGCAGGCGGTGCGGCACCGCGACTACTTCCTGCCGGTGACTGGCGTCGACGATCAGGACGCGCACGCGGCCCCGCCGAGCTGGCGCGTGGCCGGCACCAGCCTGGCGCTGCTGCTGGTGTGCCTGGTCGGTGTCGTGGGCCTGGCCAAGCTGCTGGCGCCGACGATCGAGCGCGGCGTGCAGGCGATCGGCGCGCCGCCGTCGCTGGTGGGCGTGATCGTGGCGATGCTGGTGCTGCTGCCGGAGACGGTGGCGGCGGTGCGCGCGGCGCTGCACAACCGTCTGCAGACCAGCCTGAACCTCGCGCTGGGCTCGGGGCTGGCGAGCATCGGCTTGACGATCCCGACGGTGGCGGTGCTGTCGCCGCTGTTCCCGCACTCGCTGGTGCTGGGGCTGACGCCGCTGAGCATGGTGCTGCTGTTCCTGACCTTCATCGTCGGCGGCCTGACGCTGGGCGGCGGTCGCGCGACCGTGCTGCAGGGCGCGGTCCACATGGTGGTGTTCGTGGTGTTCCTGTTCCTGGCGGTGTTCCCGTGATGCCGTGACGCCGTGAGGCGGCGCCTGGCGTGCTCAGCGCATCCATCCCGACGCCTTCGGACCGTACTCCCACATGAACGGCACACCCGTCTCGCCGAGCACGCGTCGCACGATCGCCGGATAGAGCCGTTCGGCCATGACGTCGTTGGACAGCAGCACGACGCAGGCGCGGCGGCGTTCGACGCACACCATCGTGTTGCCGGTCTGGTCGTCGTGGCCGCCCTTGAAGTAGCCGCGCCCCTGGGGTCCGTCGAACACGACGACGCCGAGTCCGGCCGCGAGGTCCGCCCGCCGCTGCGATGCAGGCAGTTCCTGCTGCACGGTCGGGAACTGCGAGGCGGTAGTGATCGGCGCCTGCGGTCGCGTCATCTCCGCGCGGCTGCGCGAAGAGAGCCCGTCGCCGCGCGCGAGTCCGGCAGCGAAGCGCGCGAAGTCGTCGATCGTCGTGTCCATCGACCCCGCGGCACGCACCCGGCTGCGGGGATCGTGCGGGACCCAGCGACGAGCCTCCGTCACGCCGTCCGCCAGATTCATGGCGAAGTCCTCGCGCCACTTCATGGCCGTCATCGTCATGCCGAATCGGTCGAACACGCGGCGCTGCATCTCCTGGCCGAGATCCAGCTTCAGCCGCCCCTGTTCGAGCACGAACTGCAGCAGGATCAAACCCTCGCCGGAATACGCGTAGCGACTGCCCGGATCGAAGTGGAAGCGCAGCTTGCCGTCCGGTTCCAGGAACGCGAAGTTGCCGAAACCGCCGCGATGCGAGAGCAGCAGCCGCGGCGTCAGGGCCCGCCAGCGCTCGTCGCCGCGCAGGTCCGGCCAGGGGCCATAGCGCGAGTCCTTCGGATAGTCCGGCAGCGGTCGGTCCAGCAAGGTCGCAATCGAGGCGTCGAGATCGACCTGGCCCTCATCGACAAGCTGCAGGACCGTGTAGGCGAAAACCGCTTTGGTGAGCGAGGCGCCGTACATCACCGTGCCGGTCTGAAGCGCCTGGCCCTCGGCGTTGCGATGGCCGTAAGTGCGCACGGCCCGGATCTGACCGTCTTCGATCACCGCGATCGCCAGGCCCTTCACATCGCCCGAGGTGATGACCGCCCGGATCAACGATTCCGCGCCCTCAGGGTCGTCTGCCGTCGCTGCGGCGATCGCCGGTGCGGTCACAGAGACGATCGGCGCGGTTGGTTCTTGAGCGCAGCCGCTCAGCGCCGCGAACGCCGCGATCGATGTGATGAACCGGCCTGGCGCGCGGGAGATGAGCCCGGCCAAGGATGCGGCGATGCCCCGCGGGCGTTGCGATAAGCTTTCTCTCACGGCAATCTCCCTTCAGGTGAATGACATGGCGTTGAGCCTCCATTTCCATCCGCTGTCGTCGTTCTGCCACAAGGCGTTGATCGCCTTGAACGAACTCGATGTCGAGGTCGAGCGTTGTTTCCTCAATCTCGGCGACCCCGCGCAACGCGCCGAGTTTCTCGCACGTTGGCCGACGGGCAAGATGCCGCTGCTGGTCGACGGGGACAAGGTCGTTCCCGAGACCAGCGTGATCATCGAGTACCTCGCGCGGCGCCATGCGCGGCCGGACCAGCAACTGGTGCCGACCGACGGCGACGCGGCGCTGGAGGTCCGGCTGATGGATCGGTTGTTCGATCTCTACGTGATGCAGCCGATGCAGGCCATCGTCGGGGACCGGCTGCGCGCGGAGGAGGACCGCGATCCAATCGCCGTCACCAAGGCGCGCGACACGCTGTCGATGGCGTACGGGATGCTCGATGAGCGTCTGGCCGACCGCGATTGGGCCGCCGGCGAGCACTTCAGCATGGCCGATTGTGCGGCGGCACCGTCGCTGTTCTACGCGACCACCCTGGTGCCGCTCGGCCCCTCGCATCCACGGCTCGCAGCGTACTTCTCGCGGCTGATGCAACGCCCGTCGGTCGTGCGCACGCTCGACGAGGCACGGCCGTTCTTCAAGTTCTATCCGTATCGGGAAGCGCTGCCGACGGAGTACCGTCCGCAGGACGTCTGAGGTCGTCGGACGCCGCCAGACGCCAGGGCTACTCCTCGATCCACCGCAGCGCCGGCTCGGCGATCGCGATCTGCAGTGGGCTACCGGGCGCGAGTTCGGCGTCCTCATGTCGCCGCCACATCGTCAGCGTCTGGCCGCCCGGGCCTTCCAGCTCGCAGGCCACGCGCTGCTGTCCCGGATAACTGGCCCGCAGCGTCGCCGTGAAGCGCAGCGCCTCGCAGGACGCCTCGCCGCTTGCTCGGCCGTCGGCGTGGTCGTCGGCAAGCACCAGCGTTTCCACCGGCGCGATCCAGTGGCCCGTGTCGCGGCGCCAGGCGCCGTCCAGCGTCCGCGCCTCCAGACGATTGAAGATGCCCAGGAAGTCCGCCACCCGGCGGTTCGCCGGCGCCCGTCGCAGCTCGCGCGGTGAGGCGCATTGCGCGATGACGCCGTCGAACATGACCGCCACCCGGTCGGCGATCTCGAAGGCCTCTTCGCGGTCGTGCGTGACGATTGCGCAGCTCTGGCCGAGCTCGCGCTGCAGCTGCCGGAACTGTCGTCGCAGCGGCAGCCGGAAATGCTCGTCGAGCGCCGAGAACGGCTCGTCCATGAGCAGCAGCATCGGCCGTGTCGCCAGCGCGCGAGCAAGCGCCACGCGTTGCCGCTGCCCGCCCGACAGCGCCTGCGGCAGGCGGTCCGCCAACGCGCGCAGATCAATGAGGTCCAACAATTCGTCGGCCCGCGTGTCGGCGAGCGAGGGCTCCTCGCCGCGCGCCAGCGGGCCGAAACGGATGTTCTCCCGTACCGACAGGTTGGGGAAGAGCGCGTAGTGCTGGAACACCATGCCGATGTCGCGCAGCTGCGGCGGGAGCGTCTGCACCTCCTGGCCGGACATCGAGATCGTTCCCCGGTCCAGGCGCTGCAGGCCGGCGATCGACCGCAGCAGCGTCGTCTTGCCGCAGCCGGAAGCGCCCAGCAGCGCGACGACTTCGCCGCGCGCGAGCGTCAGGTCGATGCCGCGGAGCACCGGTCGGCCGCCCAGCGCGAGCTCCGCGCCGCGGACCGCGAGCTGCGCCGGCGTGTCGTCATCGAGGGAAGGCGAAGGAGCGATCGATGTCATCGGGCGGAGATCGTTGAAGTGGGGCGGGCGTGCGAGATCTTGGCGAGGCGCGCGTTCATCGGTTCTGCGCTGCCGACGTCCAGCGGCGGGTGAGCGCGGCCACCGCCGCGACCACCGCGCCGACGCCGGCGAAGGCCAGCATCATCAGCGCCGCGGCCTGGTGACCGTTGGCGTTGCGCAGGCTGTTCATCAGCGGTTGCAGCAACTCCACCTGTCCGCCGAGCAGCAGGTTCGCGATCGCGAATTCCATCGCCGCCGTGACCCACGCGAGCAGGAATGCGGCCAACAAGGCCGGCGCCAGCATCGGCAGCAGCACGCGCCGCACGGTGTGCCCGTCGCTCGCGCCGAGCGTCCGGCCGGCTTCGATCAGCGAGGCGGCATTCAGCTGCGCCAGCGCGGATTGAAGCGTCTTGTGGATCAGCGGGAACAGCGTCGGCGCGACCACCGCGACATAGACCAGCGGGAGCGGCAGCCAGCCGCCCCAGCGCCCGACGAAAAGCTCCAGCGCGCTGATGGCGATTACCACCGGGGCGATCGCGAAGGGCAGCAACGCGACGAGGTCCAGCGTGCGCTGCAGCCGCCGCGCGGCCGGACCGTCGTCGAGTTGCGCTGCGAGCGCCGCGGGGATCGTCGCCAGCGCGCCGCAGACCAGCGCCAGCGTCGCGCTCGACAAGGCGAGCAGGGTGGTGCGGATCACCGCTCCTTGCACGCGCGGATCGGCGAGGGCTTCGACGACCCAGCGCAGCGTCGGATCCTCCGGCCACCAGTGGCGGTCCCATCGCCCGGTGAGGCCGTAGACCAGCAGGGCCGCCATCGGCACGAGCACCACGACCAACAGCGCGGTCAGCGCGGCCGCCGAGAGCAGCGGCCGGTGCATGATGCCGTTCGAAGTCGAAGTCGAAGTCGTCGACCGGGAGACCGCGTTCATGCGCGACCTTTCCGGAGCCGAGCGGCCAGCCAGCGCGTCAGACCGATCACCACCGCGAGCATCACGAACAGGAGGAGCGCCAGCAGCGCTGACAGCTCGGGCTGCGCAAAGATGTCGCCGCTCACGAGCGAGGCGATGCGGACCGCGAGCACGTGCGCGGCTGTGCCGCTCAATGCGAACGGCGTGGCGAAGGCCGCCGCTGCGTTGGCGAAGAGCAGACCGAAGACTTCCACCAGGCTGGGCAGCATCAACGGCAGCCCGACGCGCCGCCAGTACAGCACCGGCCCCGCGCCGAGCGTGGCCGCCGCGTCCTGGAGCGAGCCGTCCAGCATCTTCACCGGCGCGATGAGCAGCAGCGTCGCCAGCGGCGCCTGGAAGCAGACGTAGGCGAGCAGCAGGCCGTCGAGTCCTTGCAGATCGACCCACGGCGCGAGGCCTGCGGCCTGCATCGCCGCCGTCACGACGCCCTGCGCGCCGAAGAGCAGCAGCAGCGCCACCGCGAGCGGCACGCCGGAGAAGTTGGCGCCGAGGCTGGCAAGAAGCGTCACCGACGACTCGAGACGAGGGAGACGCAGCAGCGCGATGGCCGCGCCGAGTCCGACGATCAGCCCGATCGCCGCCGACAGCGCGCTCAGCCACAGGGTGTTCCAGGCCGCTTCGAGGTAGTAGCCGTCGGCGGTCAGCTCGCCGATCGCGCAGCCGTTGCCCTGGCCGACGCAGTCGACGAGCAGTGCGATCGCACGCCAGCCGAAGGGCAGCAGCAGGGCCGCCGCCGTCAGCAGCAGCAAGGGACCGGCGAGCCGCGTGGCGGTCCGCGCATTCAGGCTCATGCCGTCGCGCCTCCTGGCGCCGGGGCAATGCCCAGCCTCTCCAGGATCCATCCCGCGATGTCCGTCTGCTGCTCCGGCAGCGCCAGACCCACCGCGCCGTCGTGCGGCACCCAGACCAGCGGCACCTCGCGCTCGACCGGCAGCGGGCCGCCGTGCATGCGATCGGCTTTCATGCCGTGATCGCTGGTCATCAGCAGGTCGAAGCCCTCGGCGTGCCAGCGCGGCAGCAACTGTGCAAGCAGCATGTCGAGCTTGCGCGCGCTCATCGCGTACGGCGTCGATTCGCCGCCGTGCATATGGCCCGCGAGGTCCGGTCCCATCGGATGGATGAACAGCAGCGACGGCCCCTGCACCGGCAGGTGCGCACGGCGCAGCGATTCGGCGTCGGCGAGCAGGTGGCTATCCGGATAGTCGTCTTCCCAGTACCAGCGCGCCGCCTGCAGGCCGCAGCCCGTCGGCACGGCATCGCGATGGCGCAGCGGGTCGAAGATCTCGCCCGCCAGCAGTTCGTAGAACCAGTGGTACGCGGCGATCGCGGCCGGAATGCCTTGCGCGTCCAGCTGCTGGAACAGGTGGTGCGAGAGCGCCTGTCCGGCCTGGCCGTTGCCGAGGATGCCGTGCGTCAACGGCGGCTCGCCGTTGATCACCGTCGCGTACAGCGGGCGCGACAGGCTCGGCAGCTCGCAGCGCAGCGAGCGCCACTGCGCGCGACCCGCCTCGTTGAGCGCCTGCAGGTAGCCCATGTAGTCGCGCGCGGTGTCGGCGCGCAGACCGTCGGCCAGCAGCACGACGAGCTTGCGCGCGGGATCCGCGGCCTGCGCAATCGCGGCAGCAGCCTCTGCCGCCGCGTCCAGCGACGACGAGGACGCCGGCAGGACGGCAGCCGGTGCGGCGGAGGTGGCACCTGCCGTGGAGGTGGGTGTGTCGGCACTGGTCGAGGCGCCGGGAAGCGGGGCGGCGTTCTGGCTCATCGCGCGGCTCCCAGCACGTCCCGCTGCCACGCGCGCGGCAGCTTCTTGACCTCTTCCGTCCAGAGGGCGGGCTTCAGCGCGCGCGCCTTCGCGTACTGCGCTTCAGGTACCAGCAGCGCCTTCAGGTCGGCCGGCAGCGGCAGCTGCGCGATCCGGATCGGCCGAGCGTGGCCGCGCGCGAGGTTCATCTGCCCCGCGTCGCTGAAGATGTATTCCCTCGCCAGCATCGCCGCATTCGGATGCGGCGCCCAGCGGTTGAGAATGGTCGTGTAGCCGCTGGTGACCGAACCGTCGGACGGGATCAGCACCTCGTAGTCCGCCGCGTTCGGCAGCTTCGCCCGGTAGGACAGGGCGTTGAAGTCCCACAGCAGGAAGACGTCGGCCTCGGCGCGTTCCATCAGCGCGGGCGTGGCGTTGGTGCCGATCAGCCGCTTGTCCTTGGCGATCTGCGCGAACGCGGCCAGCGCCGGCTGCAGCGTCGTCTCGTCGCCGCCCAGCGCCACCGCGGCGGCCAGCACCGCCGCGTTCGACTGCGCCGCGCGGCCGACTTCGCCGATCATCACGCGCGCCTTGGACGCGAACAGCGCCTGCCAGCTCCGCGGCACGTCCTTCAGCCGCTTGCGGTTGACCGCGAACGCGATCGTGCCCGTGTACGCCAGCGCCCAATGCCCCTCGGCGTCCTTGGCCCAGTCCGGGATCTGCGCCCAGGTCGTCGGCTTGTACGGCTGCGTGATGCCGCGCGCCTTCGCGATCGCGCCGAACTCGAAACCGACGTCGCCCAGGTCCGCGCTCGCGTTGGACTTCTCGGCCTCGATCTTGGCGATCTCCTCGGCGCTGCTCATGTCGGTGTCGACATGGGCCAGCCCGTAGAGCCGCTGCAGGTCGGCCCAGGTCGCGCGCCAGTTGGCCCAGTCGTCGGGCATGCCCAGGCTGTGCACGCGGCCTTCCTTGCGCGCGGCAGTCATCAGCGCGTCCAGCGCCGCCGAGGCCGGCTGGCCGCCTTGGGCCGCCTGGGCGAGGGCGTCAAACGCAAAAAGCCCGAACGAGGCGGGCAGGGTGGCGGGCACCAGGGCAGGCAGCGAAGCGGGCAGGGTCCGCAGCAGGCTGCGTCGGGACAGGGTCATGCGGTCTTCTCCTTTTCAGGGAAACGCAGGCCCGACAGCGTCAGTTCCTTCGTCACCTTGGCCTTTCCGTTCACGTCGCACAGCGCGAAGCGCAGGCGGAGATCATCCTCCCCTTCGGTGACAGGCTCGACATCGAGCAGGCCGAAGTTGAGTTCCGCCATGACCGCGGAGCGCCGGTTGCGGTTGGGCGTGGGGATGTCCCAGACCTCGGTCAGGCCGCTGGAGGTCGCGTCCCACAGCGGATAGCCGCCGGCGACGTCGATGCTGGACATCTCCGCGTAATGCATGTCGCCGCTGAGGAAGACGACGCCTTCCGCGCGCGTGGTCCGGATCAGCTCGACCAGGCGCGCGCGTTCGCGCGGGAAGTTGGCCCAGCCTTCCCAGCCGCTGCCGTCCGCCGCGAACTGCACGCTGGAACCGATCAGCCGCACGTCGGCCGGAACGCGCAGCTGTTCCTCCAGCCACGCCCACTGCGTCTCGCCGAGCAGCGTCGCCCCGGGCCGTGTGTCGGGCACGTACCAGCCCGTCATCGGCTGTCCGCTGAGCTTGGCCCGCAGCACCATCGCGGCGTAGCTCGACTTCAGCGACGGATCCGCCGTCAGCATCGTGCGGTTGAAGCGCAGGTCCGGCAGGATCACCTGGATGCGCCGGCCGAAGGCCTCGTAGACGTAGCTCTGGTAGATCCCGTCCGCGCGGCGGCGCGGCGAGTCCGCCGGCTCGTTCCACGCATCGCAGAACAGCTGCTGCGACAGCTGCTTGAGCGGGTAGTCCGCGCCTTCGTCGTCGTCGCCGAAGTCGTGGTCGTCCCAGATCGCGACGTGGCGCGTCGAGCGCCGGAACGCCTGCAGCGGCTCGACCGCCATGAACTCGGCGTAGCGCTGACGGAGCGTGGCCTCGTCGCGCGCGTCGGCGTACAGGTTGTCGCCGAGGAAGACGAACAGGTCCGGCTTCGCCGCCCCGATCGCGCGCCAGATCGGCTGCGGCTTGGACTGCTTCGCGCAGGAGCCGAAGGCGATGCGGAAGCGACGGGGCGCCTTTGCATCGACCTTCGTGGCCTGCTCGACCACCGCGGTCGCCGGGTCCGCTGTCGCGCAGCCCACCAGGGGCACCGCGATCGGCACCGCCAGCGAGCCCGCCAGCAGCCGCCGGCGCGTCAGCCGCCCGCCCGCGTCCGCGAGCCCCTTCACGTCATCGACGTCCCCGGCCATGGCCTCAGAACTTCCCGGTCAGCGTCACGAAGAACTGACGGGGCGCGCCCGGCAGCAGCGTGGCGTAGGTGCCCGTCGGGTCGCTGTTGGTGAAGCCGTTCGAACCGATCGTCGAGATGTAGCGTTTGTCGAACAGGTTGGTCACGCTGCCCTGCAGGCTCAGCTCGCGCAGCATCGAGACGTTCTTCAGCTTGTAGCCGACGCTCGCGTTCACCAGCGTGCGGTCCGGGACCGAGGCGTCGTTGGTGTACGAGTAGTAGCGCTTGGACATGTAGTCCACGCCGATGTTGCCGAACAGCGCGCCGTCGTCGTAACCCAGCTGCGACTTGATCATCGTGTCCGGCGCGTCGGCCACGCGCTTGCCGCGGGTCGCGATCGTCGTGGTGCCGCTGACGACGTCGTCGCGGTAGGTCGACTTGGACAGGCTCACGCTGTTGTACCAGGTGAGCGCCGAGGCCAGGCGGAAGGAGATCGCGCCTTCGATGCCGGTGGCCCGCACGTCGCCGACGTTGGACAGCACGACCGGGTTGCCCTGGATGCCGCTGCCCTGCTGGATGCTCAGCAGGCGGTCCTTGAAGTTGACCAGGTAGGCGCTGACCGAGCCTTCGTAGCCGCGGCCGCTGGTCCGCCAGCCGGCTTCGACGGTGTCGGAGGTCTCAGGCTTCAGGCTGCCCTTGATCGCGTCGAAGCCCGCGGTGGTCGTCGCGAACGGCGAGGTGCCGGTGGCCGCGCCCTGGTAGGCGCGCATGTTGCGGGCCAGCGTGCCGTACAGCTCGTTGTTGGCCGAGAGGCGGTAGTTGATGCCCAGCTGCGGCAGGAAGCCCTTCTCCGCGCTGATCGAGCCCGACGGCATGCCGGTGCCCGCTTCCAGCTGGCCGTCGATCTTGACCTTCAGCGCCTTGAAGCCGGCGCCGACGGTCAGGTCCTTGGTGACCGACCAGGTGTCCGACAGCGAGAACTGCGAGGTCTTCGTGTTGAACGCGTACTGCCACTGCGTCAGGAAGGGGTTGCTCGGGAACTGGTAGACGCTCATGCCGGCCGAGGCGGCGTAGAAGCGGCGGGCCTGGTCGAAGTCGTTGTCCTCGAACCAGACGCCGGCCTTGACCAGGTGGTCGCCGAGGTCGAACTCGGCGTTGGAGACCACGCCGCCGCGCTGGATGCCGTACTCGGTCGTGCGCACCGAGATCGGCGTGCCGTCCGGCGAGGCCTGGTACGGCGTGAACCACAGGCCCATGCCCTTGTTGTGGTGGTAGTAGGCGGTCGTCTTCCAGGTGATGTTCTGCGCCAGGCGCAGGTCGGCGGAGACGCCGTAGAGCTCGTCGTTGCGCAGGCCGGCGCCGGCGTAGTACTGGTCGTCGCAGGCGGCCACGTAGGTGCTGCCGTTGGCGCCGCACAGCGTGTTGGCGGCGTTCACCGCGGCAGCGAAGTCCGGATAGAAGTTGTCGAGCGTGTCGCCCTTGCGCTTGATCAGGTCCAGCGACAGATCCTGGTAGTCGACTTCCTTGCGGCGCGAGGTGTTGATGAAGGCCGACAGGCGGCTCTCACCGATCGCCTTGGTCCACTTCAGGTTCCACTGCTCCTGCTTCTGCTGGCCGTCGCCCTTCCACTTGTCGGCGTCCTGGTTGGTGTAGCTGACGTAGAACTCGCCCAGCACCGAGCGGCCGCTGTCCACGCGCACGAAGGTGCGGGTCGTGGATTCGCTGCCGAGGGTCTGCGAGGCGCGGAAGCCGAAGGTCTGCAGCGGGTCGCTCGAATAGAACTGCAGCGTGCCCCCCAGGTTGCTGGACGAGGCGGTTTCCAGCGCGCCGGCGCCTTGCGACAGCGAGGCGCGGCCGACGTTCTCGCTGGAGATCGCGCGGCTGATGTGCAAACCGTTGAAATTGCCGTAGGACATGTCGCCCAGCGGCACGTCGTCGAGCGTGAAGCCGAGCTGGTTCTGCGAGAAGCCGCGCACCGTGAAGCGGGTGGACCACTCGTAGTTGCCCAGGCCGTCGGCGGACTGGAAGTTCACGCCGGGCAGGCGGGCCACGGTCGCCAGCGGGCTGCTGCCGGCCAGGGCGTTGTCGAATTCGGTCTGGCTCAGGCTCTGCACCGAGCGCAATTGGCCGCGGCCGACGGAGACGGTGACGCGTTCCAGCTCGGAGCGCTCAGACGACGAGGCGGCGGTCGTGTCGGCCGACTTCGACGCGTCGGTCGACGAGGTCGATTGGGCGGCGGCGGGGAGGACGTAGGCCAGGCTGAGGGCCAGGACCAGGGCGGTGGGCATCGGGTGCTTCATGGTGGGACCGGGTGCGTTGGGAATGGCCCGCACTGTCACAACCGTCCACGACAAGACAACGACAAACACGAAAAACCACAGGGAGCGTCGCATGGGATGCTGGAAATCCACAACATCACCAATCAATCCTCAAACTGTCATGAAGATGCTGCGGGGATCTGGGGGAATGCGAGGTCCGGTGACAGCGCGCCATGCGGCGGCGGACGCACCGGCAGGGAGAACAGGCGATCCATGTGGTCCCAGGAACGACACGACAAGATCCTCTTGCTGCTGCGCGAGCGGCACCGCCTCACGACCGACGAGGCGGCGCGCGAGCTCGGCGTCTCGCGCGAGACGGTGCGGCGCGACCTGATCGAGCTGGAGCAGGGCGGCAAGCTGGCCCGCGTGCACGGCGGCGCGGTGCCGTCGGAGGTCCCGGCGGAGGCCAGCTATGCGGAGCGCGCGCAGTCGCGCCGCCGGCAGAAGCAGGCGGTCGCCCGGCAGGCGATGTCGCTGGTGAAGCCGGGGATGAGTTTGTTCATCGACGCGGGATCGACGACGCACGCGCTGGCCCAGGCCCTGGCCCAGGCGCAGGCGCTGCGGGTGATCACGAACTCGGTCGCGGTGTGCGACGCGATGGCCGGACGGCAGGGGCACGAGCTGCTGATGCTCGGCGGCGCGTACGTGCCGGAGACCTCCGGCACCTTCGGCGAGTTCACCGTCGCGGAGATCGCGCGGCACCGCGTGGACATCGCGCTGATCTCGCCGACCGCGCTCGATGCGCGGCAGGGCGCGTCAAGCTACCTGTGGGCGGAAGTGGCGGTGGCGCAGGCGATGCTGGCAAGAGCGCGGCAGCGGGTGCTGCTCGCCGATTCGAGCAAGCTCGGGCAGGGAAGCCGGATGCAGGTCTGCGATTGCGCGGCGATCGATGTGCTGATCACCGACAACGAGGCAGATCCTCAAGAACTGGACCGGCTCACCCGCGCCGGGGTGGCGCGGGTGATGTTCTGAGGGGATGTCCTGATCAGAACAGCGCCATGCTCAGCTTGCGGCGGTACTGGTCGACCAGCGGATCGGACGGGGCCACGGTATTGTGGCCCGACAGTTGCAGGCCGCCGGCCTGCGGCGCGGCGGCGCCGTGCGCCGCAACTGCCGGCTTGGTCATGATCTCGAGGATCGCGACATAGGTCTTGCGCGCGAGCTGGTCGTTCCAGGTCTTGTCACGCATGATGATCTCGAGCAGCTCGTCCATCGCGCCGGTGAAGTCGCGACCCGCGAACAGCCCCTGCGCCAGCGCGAAGCGCGCATCGAAGTCGCGCTTGTTGCTGGCGATCGCCGATTGCAGCGCGGCCGGATCCAGGCCTTGCTCGGCGCGTTCGGATGCGGCGATCCACGCCGACAGCGCCTTGAATCTCGCGTGCGGCGTGATCGTGTCGGCCGCCTGGTGCGCCACCGGCGCGAAGGCCGCCTTGGCGTGCTCCAGCTGGTCGTCCTCCAGCAGCGCGCGGATCAGGTCGAAACGCGCCGCCTCGTTGTTCGGATCGGCCTGCACCGCCGCCTGCAGCTTCTGCAGCGCGCCGTCGGCATCGCCTTCCTCCAGCAGCGCCTGCGCCTCGGCCAGGTCCTCCTCGGCTTCCAGCGCCTCGCCGGTCGGCACGTGCCGGTCCAGGAACTCGCGGATCTGCGCCTCGGGGATCGCGCCCACGAAACCGTCCACCGGCTGCCCGCCGACGAACATCACGCAGAACGGGATCGAGCGCACCCCGAAGGCCTGGCTCAGCTGCGTGGCGATCTCGGGCTGGTCGTCGCTGTTGAGCTTGGCCAGATTCCAGCGACCCGCATACGCCACCTCCAGCTTCTCCAGCATCGGGCCCAGCGTGCGGCAGGGACCGCACCATGGCGCCCAGATGTCCAGCAGCACCGGCTGCTGCATGGAGGCCTGCAAGAGGTCGGCTTCGAAGTTCTGGAGGGTGATGTCGGTCATGGTGGGGGCAGCGGGGCGGGAGCAGGAGGCGGCACGGTGGCTGGACCGGACGACCGTCGGGCGGACGTCGAACGGCAAGAACGGCACCTGAGGCTCCCCGCCTACAATTCAAGGTTTCACGATTTGACAGATCGAGGACCGACCCGTGAGCAGCGCCACCACTCCCGACATCGCCCCCGTCATCGGCGTGGTCATGGGCTCCAGCAGTGACTGGGAGACCATGAAGCACGCCGCCGACATTCTCACCGAGTTCGGCGTGCCGTTCGAGGCGCGGGTGGTTTCCGCCCACCGCATGCCCGACGAGATGTTCGCCTACGCCGAGCAGGCCGAGGGCCGGGGCCTGCGCGCCATCATCGCCGGTGCCGGCGGCGCCGCCCATCTGCCGGGCATGCTGGCCGCCAAGACCCTGGTGCCGGTGCTCGGTGTGCCGGTCGCGAGCCGTCATCTGCAGGGCGTGGATTCGCTGCACTCCATCGTGCAGATGCCCAAGGGCATCCCCGTCGCGACCTTCGCCATCGGCAACGCCGGGGCGGGCAATGCGGCGCTGTTCGCCGTGGCCGTGCTGGCTCGCGACAATCCCGACCTGCGCGCGAAGCTCGATGCCTTCCGCAAGCGCCAGACCGCCGCCGCCGCCGCGATGAGCGAGGAGCTGCGCTGATGCCGTTGTTGCCGGGAGAAGCGACGCTGGGCGTGCTGGGAGGCGGCCAGCTGGGCCGCATGTTCGTCCACGCCGCGCAGGCGCTGGGCTACCGCTGCGTGGTGCTGGACCCTGACACGGCCAGCCCCGCCGGCGCCGTCGCGCAGGAGCACCTGAAGGCGGATTACCTGGATCCGGCGGCGCTGGACGATCTGGCGCGCCGCTGCGACGCGGTCACCACCGAATTCGAGAACGTGCCGGCCCGCGCGCTGGAGCACCTGGCGCGCGTGCGCGCCGTCGCCCCCGGCGCGGCGGCCGTGGCGGTCTGCCAGGACCGCGCCCGTGAGAAGGCCCACTTCGACGCGAGCGGCGTGCCCTGCGCGCCGTACGCGGTGCTGCGGCACGGCGCCGGCGCGGCCGAACTGGCCGCCGTGCCGGCGGCGCTGCTGCCGGGCATCCTCAAGACCGCCCGCCTCGGCTACGACGGCAAGGGCCAGCGCCGCGTGTCCGACGCCGCGCAGCTCGCCGCCGCCTTCGACGAGTTGGGCCGCGTCGACTGCGTGCTCGAGCAGATGCTGCCGCTGGCGCTGGAGCTCAGCGTGCTGGTCGTGCGCGGGGCCGACGGAGAGGTCGTCACCTTCCCGGTCCAGCAGAACCTGCACCGCGACGGCATCCTCTCGGTCACCGAGGTGCCCGCGCCCGACGTCGACGAGGCACTGCAGGCGCAGGCGCGCCGCTCGGCCGCGGCGATCGCGACCGGCATGGCTTACGTCGGCGTGCTGTGCGTCGAGTTCTTCGTGCTGAAGGACGGCCGACTGATCGTCAACGAGATGGCGCCGCGACCGCACAACTCCGGTCACTACACCATGAACGCCTGCGACATCTCGCAGTTCGAGATGCAGGTCCGTGCGATGGCCGGGCTGCCGCTGCGCGAGCCGCGCCTGCACTCGCCGGTGGTGATGCTGAACCTGCTGGGCGATCTGTGGTTCGACGCGGACGGCCGCGAGCGGGCGCCCGACTGGGCCGGCGTGCTCGCGCTGCCCGGCGCCGAGCTGCACCTCTACGGCAAGGCCCAGGCGCGGCACGGCCGCAAGATGGGTCATCTCAACCTGATCGGCGCCACCGTCGAGGATGCTCGCGCCAGCGCCCGTCGCGCCTGCGCGATCCTCGGTCTGCCCGAGACCTGGTGACGGTGTGGTGAAAGACGTGGCGACGGACGCCGGCTCCCGGGTGCTCGACGGCCAGTCCCCCGAGGCGGTGCGGGCGACCGCGCGCGTCCTGGCCGGAGGGGAACTGGCGGGCGTGCCGACCGAGACCGTCTATGGCCTGGCGGCGCGCGCCGACCAGGACGGCGCCGTCGCGAAGATCTTCGCCGCCAAGGGGCGCCCGAGCGATCACCCGCTGATCGTGCATGTGCTCGACGAGCAGGGCGCGCGCGTGTTCGGGCAGGACCTGCCACCGATCGCCCATCGATTGATCGAGGCCTTCTGGCCGGGCCCGCTGACCTTGATCGTCCGGCGCGTGCCCGGCATCGCCGCCGCGGCCGCCGGCGGCCAGGACACGGTGGGTTTGCGCTGCCCGTCGCATCCGGTCTTCCGCGCGCTCATGGCGGAGTGCCGCGCCCTCGGCGTCGAAGGCCTGGCCGCGCCGAGCGCCAACCGCTTCGGCCGCGTCAGCCCGACCACCGCCGCGCATGTCGCCGACGAGTTCGACCCCGGTCTGACCGTGCTGGACGGCGGTCCTTGCGACGTGGGCATCGAATCGACGATCGTCGACGTCAGCCGCGGCGGCCTGGTGCTGCTGCGCCCCGGCGTGCTGACGCCGGAACAGCTGGAGGCCGCCGCGGGCCTTCCTTTACAAGCGCCCGATGCCCGGGCGCCACGCGCGTCGGGCACACTGGCCGCGCATTACGCACCGCGGGCGACGGTCCGGCTGATGTCCACCGAAACGCTGCGGGAAGCGTTGTCGTCCGAGCCGCCGGCGGGGCTGGCGGTATATTCCCGCACGTCCTTCGATGGGACTTGCGCTCCGGCGCTGCACCGGGCCATGCCGGCCCAGGCGCGCGCCGCGGCGCGTCAGCTGTTTGCCGTCCTGCGCGAGCTGGACGCGGCCGGCGCGACGGAGATCTGGATCGAGGCGCCCCCGCAAGAGGCCGCCTGGGATGGGGTGCGGGACCGCTTGTCCCGCGCGGCGGCGGCCTTCGCGCCCCGCTGAGTTTTCGAGATTTGGAGAGTTCATGAAGAGTGTGAAGCGCCACCTGGCCGTCCTGCTGGGTGCGACCGCGATGCTGGCGGCCTGCGGTGGCGGCGGCGAGCAGATCGACCCCTTCCGTCCGACGCGCGTCCTCGCCTTCGGCGACGAGACGAGCACCATCCGCGCCGACGGCACCAAGTACTCCATCAACGGCACCGACGCGACCACTTCGGCCGTGACCTGCACCTTGAACCAGGTGTGGACGCAGCAGGTCGCGGGGCATTTCGGCCTGGTGTTCGGCGAATGCAATCCGGACAAGTTGGCCACGCCGACCGCGCGCATGTACGCGGCCGCCGACGCCAAGGTCGCCGACGTCCAGGCGCAGATCGACCGCCAGTTCGCGCTCGACGGCTTCAACCCGAAGGACCTGGTCACCATCCTGGCCGGCGCCAATGACCTCCTGGAGCTGTACGCACAGTACCCGGCGCAGGACGCCGCCACGCTGGGCAACGCGGCGCAGGCGCGCGGCGAACTGCTGGCCGCGCAGGTCAACCGCATCGTCGACGCCAACGGCCGCATCATCCTGTCCACCGTGCAGGACCTGGGCCTGTCGCCGTTCGCGTTCCGCGAGAAGGCGGTCCACGCGGACACCGACCGCGCCGCGCTGCTGACCGAACTGTCGCGCCGCTTCAATGCCGGCCTGCGCCTGAAGATCCGCAACGACGGCCACTACATCGGCCTCATCCTGACCGATGAGCTGATGGGCACGATGAGCCGCTATCCGACGCTGTACTCCGCGTCGAACTCGGCCGATGTCGCCTGCCTGGCGAGCTCGCTGCCGCCGGTCTGCACCGACAAGACGCTGGTGGCGAACGCCACCTCCGCCACCCACATGTGGGCCAGCAACGTGCTGGTCGGGCCGGTGATGCACAACAACATGGCATCGCAGGCCATCAACCGGGCCACCAACAACCCGTTCTGAGGACGAATCCATCGCGCGCATCGCGCGCAGCCGGATGACGGAAGTGTTGCAGCCGCGCCTCGAAGGGGTCAGGTTGTGCGTCCGTCGTCCCCCCGACCCTGGCATGCTGTGGCTTGTCAGGGTTTTCCTTTTGTAAGCGCCGCCGGACGTGCGCTTAAAGTGATCCCTGAGAAAAACGAACGACCGTTCGATTTAGTGCCGACCGCGATGCCGGGGACGGTGCAGACGACGGAGACAACCCCTGGAGAAGTCCGAATGAACAGCCAATTCAAACTGGCCAGCCTGACGCTGGCCGCCGTGGCCATGCTGAGCGCCTGCGGCGGCGGCAGCAATCCTTCGAGCGACGATCCGCCGCCGGCGCGCGGCACGCTGGAACTCGGCCTGAAGGCCGGCGCGGCGACCGCCGCCCAGATCGACGCGGGCACCCTGGCCAAGGGCATCCAGCCGATCAGCGGCAAGGCCGCCTGCGACGTGGACGTGCGCTACGTCTACTACTGGACGCGTGATCCCCAAGGCCTCCCGGCCACCGCCTCGGCCGCCGTGCTGGTGCCGGCCGGCACCGGTGCCGCCTGCACGGGCGATCGCCCGGTGGTGCTCTACGCCCACGGCACGACGACGGACCAGGCCTACAACATCGCCGACCTCACGAACAACGCCGAAGGGTCGCTGATCGCGGCGTTCTACGCCGCCCAGGGCTTCATCGTCGTGGCGCCGAACTACCTCGGCTACGACCGCTCCGGCGCCCAGTACACGTCCTACCTGAACGCCGAACAGTCCGCGATCGAGATGATCGACGCGATGCGCGCGGCCAAGACCCATCTGGCCGCCGAGAGCGCGGTCAAGCCGTCGGCCAAGCTGCTGCTGGCCGGCTACTCGCAGGGCGGCCACGTGGCGATGGCCACGCAGAAGGTGATGGAGCGCGACTACGGCACCGAGTTCCCGGTCACCGCCGCCGCGCCGATGTCCGGCCCGTACAACCTGGTGGGCTTCGGCGACACGATCGTCACCACCGGCCCGGTCAACGCCGGCGCGACGCTGTTCCTGCCGCTGATGCTGACGAGCTACCAGAAGGCCTACGGCAACATCTACGCCGCTCCGACGGACGTGTACGCCTCGCAGTTCGCCGCGACGGCCGAAACGCTGTTCCCGTCGAAGAAGTCGATCACCACGCTGATCCAGGAAGGCAAGCTGCCGAACGATCCGACCTTCACCAACCTGTTCGGCACCGGTGGCCTGCTGAATCCGGCGTTCAAGACCGCGTACCCGACCTCGAACTTCCGCAAGGCGCTGCAGACCAACACGCTGCTGGGCTGGACGCCGAAGGCGCCGGTCGCGCTGTGCGGCGGTTCGGGCGACCCGACGGTGTTCTTCACCAACACGCTGCAGGCACAGGCCGACTTCGGCTCGCGCGGCAAGCTGTACCCGGCCTCCAACCTGGAAAGCTCGGCCTCGATGGCCTGGGCCGGCCAGGTGACGGCGGCAACGATCGCGGGCGGTTTCGCCCAGGCCAAGAACGCCACGTCCGCTGCGGCCGGCGGTGGCGCGGCCGGTGCGGCCGCGGTGCAGGGGGCCTATCACGGCACGCTGGTCCCGCCGTTCTGCAACGCGCTGGCGCGCGGCTTCTTCCAATCGGTCCTGGCTGCTCAGCCTTAATCGCCGACGACCAGCACGGAGACATCATTCATGAAGAAGAACATCACCCTCATCCTGGCCGCCTCGCTGATGGCGCTGGCGGGCGCCGCCCGCGCCGAGGAGCCGGCGGTCGGCACGCACACGGTCTACCTGGGCCTGGCGCACATCGACGTGAACAGCAAGGCCGCGCCGCTGGAAGGCGGCAGCAAGCAGTTCCCGGCGCCGGGCGCGCAGATCCGCGTCGGTGACGCGACCACCACGGGCTTCGGCTACACCTACCGCTTCGCGCCGCGCTGGAGCGGCGAGATCGCGCTGGGCATCCCGCCGTCGCACAAGATCTACGGCAACGGCGTGCTCGCCAACGCCGGCCAGATCGCGGTCGTGCGCCAGATGCCGCCGACGGTGTTCGTGAACTACCACCTCGGCGAATGGATCCCGAAGTTCCACCCCTTCGTCGGCGCGGGTGTGAACTACACCTACTTCGAGAAGAAGCGCAGCACGCCCACCGGCGACGCGATCAGCGGCGGCCCGACCCGCATCACCCTGGAGAACTCGTGGGGCCTCGCCGCCCACGCGGGCTTCACCGTGGCCTACACGAAGCAGTGGTCGCTGAACGCGACGGTCGCCTACGCGGACGTGCGCAGCAAGATGCGCTCGTACACGACGACCAAGGACGGCGTGGAAGAGCTGCACACGGACATCAACTTCCGTCCGGTGGTGTACACGCTGTCGCTGGGTTACTCGTTCTGATCGGACGTCCGATCGGACGACCGACCGGCATCGGGCCTCACGGGGTCGGGGGATCTCCCCGCTCCGCGAGGTCCCGGGCCACTACACTTCAGACATGAGCGTGTTGCTGGCCCTGGATAGCTCGACCGAACACATGGCTCTGGCCCTCGTGGGCCAGGGCCATGATGCTTTTGTGGACGCCGATGGCGGGGCGTTGGCCTCCCAGCGTCTGGTCCCCGATGTGATGGCGCTGCTGAAGCAGGCCGGCCTGGCGCTGGCCGCCGTCGACGCCGTCGGCTTCGGCCGCGGCCCCGGTGCGTTCACGGGACTGCGTACGGCGTGCTCGGTGGCGCAGGGCCTGGCGTTCGGCGCGGGCAAGCCGGTGCTGGCGCTGGACAGCCTGATGCTGGTCGCCGAAGACGTGCGCCAGCAGCTGCTCGCTGCAGGTGATCCAGGCAATCCGGGCGATGCCTCGCTCGACGTGTGGGTCGCCATGGACGCCCGCATGAACCAGATCTACCTCGGCCGCTATCGCTGGAACGGCGCGCGCTGGACCACGGTCGTCGAGCCGCTGCTGACCGACCTCGACCCGCTGCAGGTGCTGTGGCGCGAGGAGCCGCCGACCATCGTCGCCGGCTCCGCGCTGGGCGCCTTCGAACTGGATACCGGCAACGCCCGCCGCTTCCCCGCGACCGCCTCGCGCGCCCGCGCGCTGGGTGCGCTCGCGCGGCAGGCCTTCGATGCGGGTCTGGCGGAAGACGCCGCCAACGCGCTGCCGCTGTACGTGCGCGACAAGGTGGCGCTGACGACCGCCGAGCGAGAGGCAGCCAAGGGAGCGACGACGAGATGAGCGCCCAACCCCGCGATCTGGCCTGGCCGCCGTCGCTGCAGTCGCTGCAGCCCCTGCGCGCGCTCGACCTCGACGAGGTGATGGCGATCGAAGCCGTCTCCTACAGTCATCCCTGGACGCGCGGCAACTTCATCGATTCGATGGCCGCGGGCTACGCCGGTTTCGTCATGCGCGACGAACAGGCGCGTCTGTGCGGCTACTTTCTCGCCATGCAGGTGATCGACGAGATGCACCTGCTCAACATCACCGTGACGCCGGAGCGGCAAGGGCAGGGGCTGGCGCGGCGCATGCTCGACGCGCTGGGCCTGCTGGCGCGGGCGCGCGGCTGCCACCAGGTGTGGCTGGAGGTCCGCGAGAGCAACGTCCGCGCGCGCCGGCTGTACGAGCGCTACGGCTTCGTGCAGAGCGGCCTGCGTCGCGGCTACTACCCCGGCGCGGACGGTCGCGAGGACGCGGTCCTCATGACCTTGCGCCTGACGGAGCCCGCCGCATGAGCTGGAACGAACGTCAACGCGCGATGCTGGAGGCGATGGGCCTCAAGCTGTGGACGCCCGCGGTGGTCGAGACGCCGTTGATCGAGTCGGACGTGGCCGTCGCCGAAGCGCCCGCGCCGCCCGCGACGCCTCGCGTGGTGGCCGCGCCGGCAAGACCCCCGATCGCCGCGCCGGCCCCGGCGCGTGCGGTTGCTCCCGTGACCGCGGCGGCCGCGGTCGATGCCGCGCTCGCCCAGGCCCGCGGCGTGGCGCGCGAAACCATCACCCGACTGGACTGGCCCGGCCTGCGCGACGAGGTCGCCGCGTGCCGCGCCTGCAGCCTGTGCGAGTCGCGCAAGAACACCGTGTTCGGCGTCGGCAACGAACGCGCGCACTGGATGGTCGTCGGCGAAGCGCCGGGCGAGCAGGAGGATCTGCAGGGCGAGCCCTTCGTCGGCGCCGCCGGCAAGCTGCTCGACAGCATGCTGCGCGCGGTCGGCCTGGGCCGCGGCGAAGGCCCGCCGGAACGTCAGGTCTACATCGCCAACACGCTGAAGTGCCGGCCGCCGCGCAACCGCAATCCGGACCCGTCGGAACTCGCGCAGTGCGAGCCCTTCCTGCAGCGCCAGATCGAGCTGATCCAGCCGCGCATCATCCTGGCGATGGGCCGCTTCGCGGTGCAGCAGCTGTTGCGCAGCCAGGAGCCGATCGGCAAGTTGCGCGGGCGCGTCCATCGCTATCAGGGCGTGCCGCTGGTGGTCACCTATCACCCCGCCTACCTGCTGCGCAACCTGCCGGACAAGGCGCGCGCGTGGGAGGACCTCTGCCTGGCGCTGAAGACGCTGGAGGAGTCGCCTCTGCGCGAGGACGGCGCCGCGCCGGCCGGGACCGACTGAATGAACGCGCCGGTGCCGCCTCTGCCGCCGGCTACGCCGGCGCCCTCGGCCGAGGACCAGGCCGCGCAGTTCCGCCTGCTGGCGGACAACGTGCCGGTGCTGATCGCGGTCTTCGACGCCGCCACCCGCACCTGCCGCTTCGCCAACCGACAGTACGCGCGCAGCTTCGGTCTGGACGAGGTCAGCGTGCTCGGCCGCACCTTCGCGCAGATCATCGGCGAGGAGGCCTCGCAGGAGATCGAGCCCCACGTGCAGCGGGTGCTGCGCGACCGCGTCAGCGTCAGCTACGAGCGCCGCCTGGAGCGCCGCGACGGCAGCCCGCGCTGGATCGAGGTCAACCTCATTCCCTACGTGCCGCCCGGCGCGGACGAGGTGCAGTCCAGCTTCGTGCTGATCTCCGACATCACGCGCTTCCGCGAGGCGGAACTGGCCGCGCGCGACTCCGAGGAGCGCATGGGCAAGTTCATGCAGGCGTCGATGGAGGGCATCGTCTTCCATCGCGACGGCGTGATGACCGACGTCAACCCGCCGCTGTGCGAGCTGGTGGGCTACGCGCTTGAGGAACTGGTGGGGCGGTCGGCGCTGTCGATGATCGCGCCGGACCAGGTCGACACGGTGCGCGACGTGATGATGAGCGGCAAGGAGACGCGGTACGCGACCGCGATCCTGCATCGCAGCGGTGAGCGCATCGATGTCGAATTCATCGTGCGGACCCTGTGGCGCAACGGCGAGCGGCTGCGGATGACGATCGTCCGCGACCTGCGCCCGCACCTGGAGGCGCTGGCGCGCATCCAGCACCTCGCGCAGCACGATCCGCTGACGGGGCTGCTGAACCGCTCGACCTTCATGGAGCGGCTGCGCGAGCGGCTCGCCCTGGGCAACGCGCGCCGCGCCGCGCTGCTGTTCATCGACCTCGACAACTTCAAGCGGGTCAACGATTCGCTGGGTCACCTGGAAGGCGACCGCGTGCTGCGCACGGTCTCCGAGCGCCTGCGCGGCGGGCTGCGCGGCAGCGACCTGGTGGCGCGCTTCGGCGGCGACGAGTTCGTCGTGCTGCTCGACGACGTGCACCAGCGCAAGGACGTGCAGACGGTGCTGAACGCGCTGCTCAGCGTCGTCGAGGTGCCGGTGCAGGCGGACGGGCGCGACCTGTCGGTGACGCCGTCGATCGGCGTGGCGATGTACCCGGAGCACGGCGACTCGCCCGAGGAACTGCTGCAGCACGCCGACACCGCGATGTACCTCGCGAAGACCGCGGGACGCGCGACCTACCGCTTCTTCGAGCACGCGATGGCCGAGAACGCCTACGCGGACCTGGTGCTCGAGACCGAACTGGCGCAGGCGCTGACGGCCGACCAGTTCGTGCTCTTCTATCAACCGCAGGTCGACGCGCGCACCGGCGAACTGGTGGGTGCCGAGGCGCTGCTGCGCTGGCGCCATCCGGAGCGAGGGCTGCTGACGCCCGACGCCTTCATCGTCGTGGCCGAGCGTCACCGCCTGATGCTGCCGCTGGGTGAGTGGGTCATGTACGAAGCCGCTCGGCAGACGCGCACCTGGCACGAACGCGGCATTGCCGCGATCCCGATCGCGGTGAACCTGTCGAGCATGCAGTTCCGGCTGGCCAGCTTCTCGAAGTCGGTGGCCCACGTGTTGAAGACGGCGGGCGTGCCCGGCGAGTGGCTGGAACTGGAACTCACCGAGCGCATGCTCACCGAGGAGATCGACCGCCTGCCCGAACTGCTGCAGACCTTGCGGTCGCAGGGGCTGGCGATCTCGATCGATGATTTCGGCACCGGCTACACGGCGCTGAACCAGTTGATCCGGCTGCCGCTGGACAAGCTCAAGATCGACCAGAGTTTCGTCGCGGTGCTGCCGGACGATCGCGGCGCGGCCGCCATCACGCGCGCCATGGTGCAGATGGCCAAGGGGCTGGGCATGCGCGTCGGCGCCGAAGGCGTGCGCAACGCGCGGCAATGGCACCTGCTGGCCGAGTGGGGCTGCGACGAACTGCAGGGCGAGGTGATCGCGCCGGCGATGCCCGCCGAAGAATTCGAAGCCTGGCTGGCCGACCGCGGCCAACCGACGCTTCCCGGAATCGATACATGACCTCAAAGACACCTGATTCCGCCCGCCTGAACGGCGCGGCGTCCGCGCCGCGTGGCGCTTCCCGTCCGGCCGAGCCCGGCGCATCGACCCCTGCGACCGATCCGGCCATGACTGCGCTGCTGCGCGAGGCACTCGCCGCCGCGGGCGGCTGGCTGCCTTTCGACCGCTACATGAGCCTGGCGCTGTACGCGCCCGGCGTGGGTTATTACGCCAACGCGCGCCGCAAGTTCGGCACGATGCCCCAGCAGGGCTCGGACTTCGTGACGGCGCCGGAACTGTCGCCGCTGTTCGGCCGCGCGCTGGCGAAGCAGGTCGCGCAGGCGCTGGCGGTCAGCGGCACCGACACGGTGATCGAGTTCGGCGCCGGCAGCGGCGCGCTGGCGGCGCAGCTGCTGGAGACGCTGGACGCGTCGGGGACGCCGGTCTCGAAGTACTTCATCGTCGATCTGTCGGGCTCGCTGCGCGAGCGCCAGGCGGAGCGGCTCGCGCGCTTCGCGCCTCGGGTCGAGTGGCTGGACCGCTGGCCCGACGAGATCCACGGCGTGCTGGTCGCCAACGAGCTGCTGGACGCGATTCCTGTCGAGCTGCTGCGCTGGGACGGCCAGCACTGGCTGCAGCGCGGCGTGACGATGGATGAGCAGGGTGCGCTGTCTTTCGACGACCGGCCCGGCGAGGCGCGCCCGCCGACGCCGCCGGAGCACGATGTCGGCTTCGTGCCCGGCACGGTGACCGAGGTGCATCCGCAGGCCGAGGCCTTCGTGCGCACCCTCGCGGAGTGCCTCAAGCGCGGCGCGGCGTTCTTCATCGACTACGGTTTCTCGGAGTCGGAGTACTACCACCCGCAGCGCACCGGCGGCACCTTGATGTGCCACCACCTGCACCGCGCCGACCCCGATCCACTGACCCTGCCCGGGCAGAAGGACATCACGTCGCATGTGAACTTCACCGGCATCGCGCTGGCGGGGCAGGACGCGGGGCTGAGGGTGCTGGGCTACACGAGCCAGGCCAACTTCCTGATCAACTGCGGCCTGGTCGACCTGATGAGCGGCGCCGACCTCGCGCAGCGCGGCATGGCGCACCGGCTCATCGCGGAGCACGAAATGGGCGAGCTGTTCAAGGTCATCGGCTTCGCACCGGGCGATGAGTTCGACTCGCTGGGGTTCAGCGCGGGGGATCGGTCGCATACGTTGTGAGCGCCGAGCGACAGCGAGAGTGACCCATGTTGGTGGGAATTCAAACGGGCATGACTGACATCAGTTAGCCGCAGGTCCCGAAGGCGTTCGAGTCCTCGCGGGCGTTGTTCAATCATCGCTCCAGTCGCATGCGCCGCACCGGCGCGAAGCAGCGAATGAAGCGAGGTGCCATGCAGCAAGAGGAATTTCGAATCGAGGTTCAGTCGAGGATCGCCGGACGTCCGCCGTTCGATCTGAGCAGGAGCCACTTCCGCACGATCGCGGCGCAAGAAGCTCGCAGCTTCGTCGCCGAATGGAAGGCGGAGAAGATCTATCCGTTCCCCGACGATGAACCGGCGACTCCGCTCGAGTTGATTGAGCGACAGGTTTTCGACATCGTCGCCCTCAATGTCGCCCGCCATCTTCCGGACTTCGAAGACGCGCCGTCGAAGAGCAAGGCCCTCCACCTGCGGATGCTTCGTCAGGCCATCGAGAAGGGCCCCGAGGATCTTCAACTGATCCTGACGGAGGTCCTGAACCTCCCCCCTCGACAGCAAGAAGTGCTTGCCGAACTGCTGCGAGAGGGCTCGCTCTCCTCGATCATCAACGGGACGAAAGTCATCTCCGATCGGCTGAAGTTCCTGGACGGCCTGGAAGCGATTCTCTTCGACAAAGGGCCGAAGCAACGGTTGAAGGAGCGGTCGCAACTCCATCGGATCCTTGCCAAGAATCCCTGGATCTTCGGTGAGGAGTTCCACCTCTCGGTCGATGACCTGTCGCTGACGGAGGTGCTGCGCAAGCACAAGTCGCTGCTGGGCGATGACATCGTGATCGACGCGCCGGTCAAGCACGTGTCCCAGACGCGCGGATTCGTCGATCTGATGCTCTCAAGGCAGATCCGACGCCATCGCGTCAATGATCTGACCCATCTGGTCGTGGAACTCAAGGCCCCCAACGTCAAGATCGGCGGCAACGAAATCGGGCAGATCGTAGGCTATGCCGCATCGGTCGCCGCTGATGAGCGGTTCCGGAACATCAACACGAGGTGGGTGTTCTGGGTCATCAGCGATGACGTCGACGCGATCGGCCAGTACACGATCGGAGAGAACACCGCGACAGGGCTCATTCTCAAGAACGCGAATGCCTCGATCTACGTCAAGACCTGGGCCCAGGTGTTGGACGACAACCGCGCGCGTATGCAGTTCTTTCAGGAACGGCTGGCCTACCAGGCCGACAAGGGCGCAGCGCTCAAGCATCTGCATGAGCGTTACTCGAACTATCTGGAAGGTGTGATCGATCCCACCGATATGCCGTCGCAGCCCGACGCTTCGCAGGCCGCCCCTCAGACTGAAGCCGCGGCATCCTTCCAGAGTATGAATCGCCTGGACCTCAGCGCGGTCGATCGCCCTCACACGCCCTGAGCGCGGCCTTGCGGGCCTCGTGGATCGCCTGGCCGATGGCCGGGCCCTTCTTGCCCGCCGCCAGCGCGGCGGCGGAGATCGCCGCCTGATCGACCGACTGCACCGCACGCAGGTCGTGCAGCAAGGCGGGACGCTGCGGATAGGGGCGGTCGTGCAAGCCAGTGCGGCCACGGGCGTCGCACTCGCAGGCCAGCAGCAGCTGCGCGAAGCGCTCCGGCCGGCGCAGCGCGTCGCTGCGCTCGATCAGGCGCAGGCGCGCCTCGGCGCTGAAATCCAGGCTCTGGTGCACGTGCGTGTGTTCGCGCGCGACCAGCTCCGACAGCTCCTTGCAGTCCGACGGTACCCGCCAGCGCTGTGACAGCGCCGCCGCCAGCTCGACGCCGCGTGATTCATGCTTCAGGTGACGCGGCCATTCCTCCTCCGGCGTCGTGCCTTTGCCGAGGTCGTGGCACAGCGAGGCGTAGCGCACCGGCAGCGGTGCCTCGACACGCGCGCATTCCTCCAGCACCAGCAGCACGTGGACGCCGGTGTCGATCTCCGGGTGGTGCGCCTCGGGCTGAGGCACGCCGAACAGCCGTTCCAGCTCCGGCGCGATGCGCGCCAGCGCGCCGCTGTCGCGCAGGATCTCGATCATCCGCGCCGGGTGGCGCTCCATCAGGCCGCGGGCGATCTCCTGCCAGACGCGCTCGGCGACCAGCGCGTCGGCTTCGCCGGCGGCGACCATCTGGCGCATCAGCGCCATCGTCTCCGGCGCCACCGTGAAGTCGCCGAAGCGTGCCGCGAAACGCGCCAGCCGGAGGATCCGGACCGGATCCTCCGCGAAAGCGTCCGACACATGACGCAGGACCCGGGCCTCCAGATCGCGCCGGCCGCCATACGGGTCGACGATCGTCCCGTCCCCCGCCTGGGCCATGGCGTTGATTGTCAAGTCGCGGCGCGCCAGGTCCTGCTCAAGGGTGACATCCGGATCCGTGTGGAACTGGAAGCCGTGGTACCCGGCGGCGGTCTTCCGCTCGGTCCGGGCCAATGCCACCTCTTCATGGGTCACGGGGTCCAGGAACACGGGGAAATCCTTGCCGACAGGAGTAAATCCCTTATCGATCAAGGACTTGGGCGTGGCCCCGACCACCACCCAGTCGCGGTCCTGCACGGGCAGCCCCAGGAGCGCGTCCCGGACGGCGCCTCCGACGAGATACATCTGATCACTCATGTTGCGGCGCAGCATCCCTGATTAAGGGGATACCTCAAGTAGTCTCTCTATCCGTATATTCACCAATGCCCCTGCACACCAGTGCCTGTTCGAACAGGCCAACTACCGAGAGAGACGTTGTAGTCAGGCAGGCCGGCATAGCAGTAGGGAGTATTTTGATGAAGTCTGTTCTTCTCCTCCTGCTGGGCGGAATTGGTCTCGCCGCCCAAGCGCAGGAGCAGCAAGCGCCGGACACGAACGCCGTGCACGTCGCCGCTGACACCAGTTTCACCCGGCAGAGCCAGCCCGCCCCCGCGCAGCTGGCCGATGTCAACGAACAAGAGGGCGCGGACACCGTCGTGCCGTCGTTCGTCTCTGAGCCCACGAACCAAGCCATGATGCTCGGCGGTCTTCTCGCCGCAGGATTCATGGTGCGTCGCCGCCGCGATAACTGATTTCGCGCCGGCCCACCTCGCCGCTTTCCGCCGCCTGCCCGCACAGGCAACGGAAGGCGGTTTTTCATTTCAGGACTTCAACACCGGCACCGGACCGCTGATGTCCCGATAGGGCTCCTCGAAGTCGAGGAAGTCCTTCTCCGCCATCGCATCCGCGATCCAGTCGCGCACCCCAGGCGCCGCCTGCACTGCGTCCGTGTAGGCCTTCAGCGACGCCGGCAACGGCAGCCCGTAGCGCGTCACCCGCATCACGACCGGCGCGAAGAAGGCATCGGCCGCACCGAACTCTCCGAACAGGAACGGGCCGCCGCTCTGCGTCAGCGCGTCGGTCCACAGTTCCACGATGCGGGCGAGGTCCTTGCGCAGGCCGGCCTCGGCCTGCAGCAGCCGCGCCCCGACGGTCGCCAGCTCCGCATCGATGTTCATCATGCAATGGCTGCGCAACTGGCCGAAGCCGCTGTGCATCTCCGCGCAGAGACAACGTGCCCGCGCACGCTGACGCGCGTCCCTGGGCCAGACGGCCTTGTCGGGGAAACGGTCGGCGAGGTACTCGACGATCGCCAGCGAGTCCCAGACCGCCAGCCCGTCGTCGACCAGCACCGGCACCTTGCCGGCCGGCGTCACCGCACCGATCTCGCGGTAGAAGGCCGAATCGGGCGTGAAGTCGAAGCGCAGCTTGCGCTCCTGGAAATCGATGCCGAGCGCCTTCATCAGCACCCACGGGCGCATCGACCAGGACGAGTAGTTCTTGTTGCCGATGATCAGCTGCATGTGGAGATCTCTCTGTGTGGAGGGGCGCGCTCAGGCGCCTCCCGGGGGTCAGTTCGTGCCGTTCGCCGGGATGTCCGGCGCCGAGGCAGCCGCCGGACCGATGACCCGGCCGAGCCGGTCGCGCAGCACGATGCCGGTCTCGCGGCCCATCAGCTGCGCGTAGATCGTCGCGTTGGACAGCACCTTGCGCACGTAATCGCGGGTCTCCCAGATGGGGATGTTCTCGGTCCAGATCGCGGCGTCGAGCTGCGGACCGTCGCGCCAGCGGCGCGGCCGGTTCGGGCCCGCGTTGTACGCCGCCGCGGCCATCGCCTGCGAGCCCTCGAAGCTGTCCATCACCAGCTTCAGGTAGCCGGTGCCCAGGCGCAGGTTGGTGTCGCGGTCGTGCAGCATGTCGGGCTTGAAGTCGACACCCAACTTCCTGGCGGTCCACTTCGCCGTCGCCGGCATCACCTGCATCAGGCCGCCGGCGCCCACGTGCGAACGCGCATCCATCATGAAGCGCGACTCCTGCCGGATCAGCCCGTAGACGTAGGCCGGATCCAGGCCCATCGCCGTCGACTGCTTGAACACGTCCGCCCGGAAGGGCATCGGGAAGCGCTGGGCGAGGTCGATCTCGGTCCTGGTCCGCTCGCTGGTCTGGATGCAGCGCTCCCAGAGTTCGCGCTCGCAGGCGGCCTGCGCCACCGACAGCAGCTCGCGATCCGACAGGCCGCGCAGGCTGAAGTTCCATTCCCGCTGGCCCTCGCTGCGCAGGCCGACGGCCAACAGCATCAGCGCGCGCTGGATGCCGGGATTCGCCAGCGCCTGCGCGCGCTCCGGCGCGGTGAGGTCCGCGGGCGTCGGCGGCAACGGCAGGCGCAGCTTCAATTCGTCGGCGGCGAGCTTGCCGTAGAAGTTCAGCGGCGAGGCGATCGCGCGCAGCGTCTCCTGCGATTCGCGGCGCTGGGCGTCGCCGGCGGGGCCGTTGGCCGCCAGCTGCTGCTGCGCCTTCGCCCGCCAGTACTGCCAGGTGACGTCCTTCTGGTCCGACGGCTTCATCAGCGCGATCGCCGACATCAGCTGATCAGGCCGGCTCGCGCCCGCATCGCCGCGCAGCGCGGCGCGCGCCATCCAGGCGATCGTCTCGTCGCTCCATTCGACCGGGCCGAGTTTGGCCTGCAGCTTCACCG
Source organism: Mitsuaria sp. CC2 (assembly GCF_048957715.1). NCBI lineage: Bacteria > Pseudomonadati > Pseudomonadota > Betaproteobacteria > Burkholderiales > Sphaerotilaceae > Roseateles > Mitsuaria sp. CC2. The sequence continues at coordinate 57,980 of NZ_JARVXN010000034.1, forward strand.
CGCGATCGAAATGCTCGTTGGCCTCGTCCTTGAGCCGCAGCGCGGCCTGTCTGCCGTACTGGGCCCAGAGCCAGGCGGACAGGTCGTTGGGCAGCTTGGCCGCCCAACGGCGCACGTCGTCGTCGGCCTTGTCGTAATCCGTCGCCAGCAGACGCATCAGCGCCAGCATCGTCAGTTCGGCCTTGGCGCGCGGCGAGGCCGCGGCCTTGCGCTTCAGGTAGCGGTCCGGCTTGTCCATCAGCTCGGCCAGCGCGTCCTGGTCGGGCTTGGTCAGCAATGCTCCAGCCTGCTTCACCGCGCGCGGCTTGTTGGTCTCGACCACCAGGCGCAGCTTGCGCCAGACGTCCGAGTCCTTGAACTGGCCGTTCTCGTGCAGCGTGGTCGCCAGCATGTTGCAGCCCTCGTCCGCGTCGCGTTGCGCGAACCAGGCGGCGCGGGCCGCGTCCCGGAGGTCGCGCCCCGGCGGATCGGCCAGCAGCGCGTAGCAGGCGACCTCGCGGTCGTCCTGCATCTTGTAGGCGGCGTGGTCGCGGCGGAAGTTGGCCCAGTCGCGGCGATGCCCCAGCTCCAGCAGCCAGTCGTTGCGCAGCCGGTCCTCGACGTAGGCGCCCGGCCAGCGGGCGTAGAACGCGTTGAGTTCGGGCTGCTGGGCTTCCGACAGCCGGGCATTCAGCTCCCAGTAGTCGAACCAGGGCGCGAGCGGATGCTGCTGGTCGAAGGCGGCCTGGCGCATCGCGGCCAGGCGGGAGCGGTCCCGGACGCGCCAGGCCTCGCGGGCGTCGGTGACCAGGTCCGGCAGCGGCGGCAGGGCGTTGGGCACGACGTTGAAGGCCGTGGTCGATTGCGCGAGGGCGGGCGTCGCCGTGACGGCGGCCATGCCCATGGCCAGGCCGAGGGCGCCCAGGCCCCCCAGGGTGCCGACGGTGGCCGAGACGGTCACGGTGGCGGAGGCGAGGGCGGTTACAGTGATCCGAGCGAACTTCATGCCGACCTGCGATGAGTGACTCCCCCACGGCTCCAGAAGCCGCCGGTATGACCGGCAAGACCTGGCCCCATGAGCGAAGCGAATTGCGCCGCGCCTTGCTGGCGCGCCGCCGTGAATGGTGGGCCGGCGCCGAGGCGCGTCTCGCGTCTGACCAGCTGGGCGAGCAGCTGCTGCCGTTGCTGCGTCAGCTGGAGCCGCTGACCCTCGGCCTCTATTGGCCCCTGGAGGGTGAATTTAACGCAGCGGCCTGGGCCTCGACCCACAAGCTCGGGGGGGAAATGCAATTGGCGCTGCCCTTCGCGCGTAAAGCCGGCGATCGGGGACCCGCCTCGATGGATTTCCGCCGCTGGGACGGGCAGGAACCGACGGTGAAGGACGAATGCGGGATCCCGAGCTCGAGCGGGCCGGTGCTGGTGCCGGACGTGCTGCTGGTGCCCTGCCTGGGCTACACGCGGGAGGGCTTCCGGCTGGGCTACGGCGGCGGGTATTTCGACCGCTGGATCGAGGCGCATCCCGGGGTCACGACGATCGGCCTGGGATGGCGCTGCTGCGAAGCGGCCTTCGAAGTGCAGCCGCACGACCAGGCACTGACCGTGGTGCTGACGGAGCGCGAACTCATCGCCCCCTGACCGCCAGTCCGGCCGGCATCAGCCCCTCTCCCGCACTGCGGGAGGGGGGCCAAGACGAGCCGCGGTGGCAGTGCGGCAGCCCTGTTGCTCAGCCCGAGTTCTCATCCACCGGCGGATCCGGCTCGCCGATCGCTCGGCGCGTGAGCTTGGCCTGCTCGCCGATCCATTGCGCGAACTCGACGACCTCAGGCCGCTGCCGGCCATGCTCCGACATCATGAGCCAGTACACCGTCGGGCAATCGGTGCGGCCGGCTTCGCCGAAGGGCTCCACGAGTTCGCCGCGCTCCAGCGCCTCGTAGATCATCGGCAGCCGCGCCAGCGCCACCGCCTGTCCGGACACCGCCGCCTGGATCTGCTGGTAGGTGAAGTTGAGGTACATCCATCGACGCGGCTGCAGGTCCGGCGCGCCGTGCAGCGCCAGCCAGCGCCGCCAGCTCAGGAACAAGCCGCTCGGACGCTGGTCGTCTTCCTCTGCCAGCGTGTACTGGCGCAGGTCGGCCGCCTGGCTCAACGGCGGGCCCTGGCCCTCCTGGGCCTGCTTGGCCACCCACGGGTTCACCACCGGCGTCAGCATCTCGCCGAACATGCGTCGCGCCGACGACGCCACCCGGTTCGGCGCGGCATAGCGCAGCGCCACGTCGAACTCGCTGTCGTCGATCTCGACGAGCTGATCCAGCGCCGACACGCGGATGTCCATGTCGGGATGCTCCCGCTGGAAGGCCTCCAGCCGGGGGATCAGCCACAGCGATGCAAAGGAGGCGAAGGTCGTCACGTTGACGACGCGCCGGCCGCGCGTCGTGCGGATCTGACGCACGGTGCTGTCCAGCCGCTCCAGCATCGGCTCCACGACCGCGAGCAGGAGCTTCCCGTCCGGTGCCAGCTCCACATGCCGGGTGCCGCGCTTGAACAGCGTCGCGCCCAGTTCCTCCTCCAGCGACCGGATCTGGCGGCTGACGGCGGACTGCGTCAGGAAGAGTTCCTCAGCCGCGGCGCTGAAGCTCAGCCGCCGGGCGACCGCCTCGAAGGCCCGCAGCGGACCGACGGCGAGCGGACGGTGACGGGCGGGATTCTTGAGCGGATTCATGCGTGAATGGTATCAATCGACGTCGCAAGACTCATTGGACCATCCTGCGGGTCAACCCTAATATCTCACCATGCCCACGAGGAAGGCCGCCGTCAGGCGCGCTGTGCGAGGGGCGGGGAGTCGATCATGAATGTCATGCAAAAGTCATCAATCCAGGTCAGCCGCGACGACGCCGCATGGACCTTGTCCGCGGGCGAGGCCATGAGCCTGCCGATCGGCCCGGGCCGTCGTGAACTGCATGTGCTCGACGGTCGCGTCTGGGTGACGCAGCGCGGCGACCTGAACCTGCCCGCGCAGGACTTCTGGCTGTCGGCCGGCGAAACGCTGGAAGTCGGCAGCGGCACGGAACTCGTCGTCGAAGCCTGGCCGACCGCCCGCTTCCAGCTGATGGTGCCGCCGCAGGCCTGCGCCAATCCGCTGGCGCGCCGCGTCGTCAGCCGCCTGCCTTCTTTCGGGCAGCTGTTCGGCCACCGCCTGGCGAACGCCTGACCGCCGGAGACGCCGTCGTGACGCCCTTCAGCGCCTTGGCCGGTTTCTCCTTCGTGACGGTGCTCGGCTCGGCGCTGGTGCCGGCGCTCTTCTTCGGCGTCCTGGCCTTCGGCTTCGCGTTGGCGGAGCGCAAGGCCGACGCCATCGCCAGCCGCCCCCAGGGCAGCATCAGCGCAGGGGATTCCAGCGCCTCCTCCGGCGGCCGGAAGTAATTCAGGCTGGCGACTTCCTGTCGCCCGTCCTTGCCGCTCTTCGAGTACCGGAACGGCTCGCAGCCGGCGTCCCCGTAGCGGGACTGGCTGACGGCGTCCGCCTTCAGGTAGAGCTCGTCGCGGCTGATGATGGCCAGGAAAAGGCCGTCCACGTACAGCCCGAAGCCTCCGAACATCCGCCGGGCCAGCACCGGCCCGAGCGGGGCCAGCAACTCCATGCAGTGATTCGCGAAGTCCGCGCCCGCGCCGGTGACGCGGCGGACGGTGCCGGTGGTGGTGGTGCCTCGTGCCATGAGGGCGACTCTAGTTCAGCGCCAGGAAACTGGCGTCGTGTCCGCGAGGCGGCCACAATGGTCCGCACCAGGGCCCGCCGGGTCCGTGAGGGAAGGCGAATGGGCTGGATGGATCCGAACGACAAGCTGCCGATCTCCGAAGACCGCCAGGCGCTGCGCGAGCGCCTGATCCGCGAGCGCCTGGACCTGCCGGGCCGCCTGGAGCTCGCCGACGTGGTGCAGAGCGTGCTGCGCGTCTGGCTGGTCGGGCGCAAGGAAAAGCGCATCGCGGCCTACTGGCCCATCAAGGGCGAATTCGATCCGCTGCCGGCGTTGTACCGCTGGAGCGAGGTCGACGGCGACCGCCGCATCGGCCTGCCGGTCGTCGATCGCGAGGAAGGGCGGCTGCGCTTCCACGTCTGGTATCCGGGCTGCCCGATGGAAGAGGACGCCACCGGCATCACCAAGCCCAAGGACACCGAGGCCTTCGATCCGGAGCTGCTGATCCTGCCTTGTCTCGGCTACGGCCCGGGCGGCATCCGCATGGGCTACGGCGGCGGCTTCATGCTGCGCACGATCGCGCAGATCCAGCCCAGGCCGGTGGTCGTCGGCGTCGGTTTCAGCCACGGCTTCCAGCCGACGCTGACCGCCCAGCCGAACGACGTGCGGCTCGATGCGATGCTGACCGAGATGGGGGTCGTCTGGGAGAATCCGCGCCCATGAGCTCCGCCGATCCCCACGCCCTGAACGCCCTGAATGCTCTCTACGCCGACCACCTCGCGGAACAGCAGCGCCGCACCGACCACGCGTTGCAGCGCGGCGGATTCGATGCGCTGCTGATCGCGTCGGGCATCGAGAAGTTCGCCTTCCTCGACGATCGCCCCTATGTCTTCCAGCCGAATCCGCATTTCAAGCTGTGGGTGCCGCTGCTCCGTCATCCGGACAGCTGGCTGGTGATCCGCCCCGGGCACAAGCCGCGCCTCGTCTACGTGCAGCCCGAGGACTACTGGCACGTGCCGCCCGAGGCGCCGAGCGGCTTCTGGGTCGACCACTTCGAGCTGATCATCGTCCGCAAGGCGGAAGAGGCGCTGCCCTATCTGCAAGTGCCCGGCACGCTGGCGATCGTCGGCGAGGCGGACGCGGCGCTGGGCGACATCGTCCCGAACAACCCGCCCGAGGTGTTGAACCCCTTGCACTACGCGCGGGCCGCGAAGACCGGCTACGAACTGCTGCGTCTGCGCGAGGCGTCGGCGCTGGGCGCGAAGGCGCACCTCGCGTCGCAGCGCGCCTTCCGCGAGGGCCTGTCCGAGGCGGCGATCCACAACGCCTACCTCGACGCCTGCGGCTTCGCCGAGCGCGACCTGCCCTACGGCAACATCGTCGCGCTCAACGAGCACGCGGCGGTGCTGCATTACCAATACCAGGACCAGCTGGCCCCGGCGCAATCGCTGTCGCTGCTGGTGGATGCGGGCGCGCACAGCGGCGGCTACGCATCGGACATCACCCGCACGACCGGCAACGGCGACGCGACCTTCCAGGCGCTGATCGATGCCATGGAAGCGGCGCAGCTGCGGCTGGTCGACCGCGTGCGCGCCGGCGTCGACTACCGCGACATCCACCTGGCCTCGCACCGCGAGACTGCCGGGGTGCTGCGCCAGCTGGGCATCGTGAAGATGGACGAGGAGGCGATGCTCGCGCAAGGCGTGACCTCGACCTTCCTGCCGCACGGCATCGGCCACCTGCTGGGACTGCAGGTCCACGACATCGGCGGCTTCATGGCCGGCGAAGACGGCGGCACGATCGCCAAGCCGGACGGTCACCCGTACCTGCGTCTGACGCGCGTGCTGCAGCCCGGCATGGTCGTGACGATCGAGCCGGGGCTGTACTTCATCCCGATGCTGCTGGACAAGCTGCGCGCCACGCCCGCCGCGGCAAACGTGGACTGGCCGCTGGTCAGGCACCTGAGCGCCTTCGGCGGCGTCCGCATCGAGGACGACGTCGCCTGCCGCGAGACAGGCGCGCCGGAGAACCTCACCCGGGATGCGTTCGCGGCCTTGATCTGAGCCAGGCTGATCAGAACCGGTAACCGACGCCCACGCCCACCAGCAGCGGATCGATCTTGAACTTGCCGACGTTCGTTCCCTTGGAGCGAACCTCGGTGTCCATCTGGATCTTCTTCACGTCGACGTTGATCGACCACTGCTTGTCGAGCATCACGTCGAAGCCCGCCTGCGCCGCCAGGCCGACGCTGTTCTTCGTGATCGTCGGCTCGAGCGCGGCCTGCACGGCAGGCTCGAAGTGGACGCCGGAAAAGCGCGTGTAGTTCAGGCCCGCGCCCAGGTAAGGGCGGAAGCCGCCTTCCGGGTTGAAGTGGTACTGCAGCGTCAGCGTCGGCGGCAGGTGCTTCACCGAGCCGATGCGCTGGCCGTTGCTGTAGAGCTTGTGACGCTGCGGCACCGTCAGGACCAGTTCGGCGGCCCAGTTCGGCGCCATGAAATAGCTGAAATCGACTTCGGGGATGGTCTTGCGGCTCAGGGACAGACCCAGGCCGGTGTGGTCCTTCTCTGCAGGGTCGATGTTCACCGCGCGGGCGCGGAAGACCCACGGGCTGCTCTGCGCATGAGCCGACGGTGCCATCGCGGTGGCGAGCGCGGCGAGCGCGACGCCGACGGCGATCGACGGACGGAAGAAGGCGGGGCGGGCGCCGGAGACGGAAAGGATGCGGGACATGCGGTCACTCCTGGTCAATGGGATGACCGGGATTGAACGCGGACCGCTCCGTGAGAACCTTGACCGTTCACAAGGAACGGCGGCGAACCGGTGCGGTTCCCCGCGCCGGCGCGAAGCGCTTGCGCCTTATCAAGCTTTCGTGGCGAGACCGAGGCGTTCACACAACGCCAGCGTGAGCGCGCTCTGGTTGAGCGAATAGAAATGCAGCCCCGGCACGCCGCCGGCGATCAGGCGTTCGCACAGCCGCGTGACGACGTCCAGGCCGAAGGCGCGCACCGAGGCGGCGTCGTCCATGTAGCCTTCCATCTTCAGCGCGACCCAGCGCGGGATCTCGATGCCGTCGCGCTGCGCGAACTGCGCGATGCGTGCGAAGTTGTTGATCGGCATGATGCCCGGCACGATCGGGACGTCCACGCCGATCGCCCGCGTCGCGTCGACGAAATGGAAGTAGGCATCGGGGTTGTAGAAGAACTGCGTGATCGCGCCGCTGGCGCCGGCGCGCACCTTGTCCGCGAAGAACTGCAGGTCGCGCGCCGCGTAGCGCTGCTGCGGGTGGTACTCGGGATAGGCGGCCACCTCGATGTCCCAGTCCGCGCCTTGCGTCTCGCGGATGAAGCGCACCAGCTCGGCCGCGTAACGGAACTCGCCCGCCGTCGCCGTCCCGCTGGGCAGGTCGCCGCGCAGCGCGACAACGCGCCGGATGTTCTGCGCGCGGTAGGTCGCGAGGATCTCCGCGATGTTCTCGCGCGTCGAGCCCACGCAGGACAGGTGAGGCGCCGCCTCGAAACCGGACGAGGCGATGTCCGCGACGGTCGACAGCGTCTTCTCGCGCGTCGATCCGCCCGCGCCGTAGGTGACGCTGAAGTACTGCGGATCCACCGCGCGCAGCTCCTGCACGACGGTCTTCAGCTTCTCGGTGCCGACGGGCGTGTTGGGCGGGAAGAATTCGATGCTGACAGGCGTCGTCATGGTTTCTGAACCCAGATGAAAAATTCGGTGTTGCCGTCGCCGCCGGTGACGGGGCTTTCGAACCAGCCCTTGACGACGAGGTCGCGCTTCTCAGCGGCCGCCACGGCCTGCTCCTTGAGCACGACGTATTGCGCCTTGTCCTTGACGATGCCGTTCTTGTTCAAGGCCTTCGGGCCCAGCTCGTACTGCGGCTTGATCAGCAGCAGGGCCTGGCCTTGCGGCTTGAGCCAGCCGACCACGTGCTTGAGCGTGCCGATCATCGAGATGAAGCTCAGGTCGCCCACGACCAGATCGAAGGGCTCGGTCGGGACGTAGTCCTTCACGTGCATGCCTTCATGGGCGGTCACGCGCGGGTCCGCCTTCAAGGTCTCGTGCAGCTGGCTGTGGCCGACATCGATGCCGGTCACGTGCGCCGCGCCCGCCTTGAGCAGCACGTCGGTGAAGCCGCCCGCGCTCTGGCCCATGTCCAGCGCCGTGAGGCCCGCCACCGACACGCCGACCTTGGCCAACGCGCCTTCGAGCTTGAGCCCGCCGCGCGAGACGTAACGCAGCTCGGCGTCGTCCGTCACGCGCAGGGGGGTGGTGTCGGGCAGGTCCTCGCCGCACTTGCGCACGACGGTCCAGCCCTTGGGGCCTTCCCACTCGACCGCACGCGCGTTGATCAGCCGCTGGGCGGCCGAGCGCGTGGGCGCCAGGCCAAGGGAGAGAAGCAGCTGGTCAGCACGCATGGTCGGGTCTCGGGTCGGTCAATCAATAACGGTAGGTGTCGGGCTTGTACGGGCCCGACTTCGACACGCCGATGTAGGCGGCCTGCTCGTCCGTCAGCTCGCTGAGCTGCGCGTTCAGCGTCTTCAGCTGCAGCCGGGCGACGTGCTCGTCCAGGTGCTTGGGCAGCACGTAGACCTGGCCGACGGCGTAGGCGTCCTTGTGGGCGAAGAGCTCGATCTGGGCGATCGTCTGGTTGGCGAAGCTCGACGACATCACGTAGCTCGGGTGGCCCGTGCCGCAGCCCAGGTTCACCAGGCGGCCCTTGGCCAGCAGGATGATGCGTTTGCCGTCGGGGAAGATCACGTGGTCCACCTGCGGCTTGATCTCTTCCCACTCGTACTTCTCGATCGACGCGATGTCGATCTCGTTGTCGAAGTGGCCGATGTTGCAGACGATGGCGTTGTGCTTCATCGCGGCCATGTGCTCATGGCGGATCACGCCCTTGTTGCCGGTCGTGGTGACGAAGATGTCGGCCTTGTCGGCGGCATATTCCATCGTCACGACGCGGAAGCCTTCCATCGCGGCCTGCAGCGCGCAGATCGGATCGATCTCGGTGACCCACACCTGCGCCGACAGCGCGCGCATCGCCTGCGCGGAGCCCTTGCCCACGTCGCCATAACCGGCGATCACGGCGATCTTGCCGGCGATCATCACGTCGGTGGCGCGCTTGATGCCGTCCACCAGCGACTCGCGGCAGCCGTACAGGTTGTCGAACTTGCTCTTGGTGACCGAGTCGTTGACGTTGATCGCGCGGAACAGCAGCGTGCCCTTGGCCGACATTTCCTTCAGGCGATGCACGCCCGTGGTCGTCTCTTCCGTGACGCCGATGATCTCGGCGCTCTTGCGGGTGTACCAGGTGGCGTCCTCGGCGACCTTCTTCTTGATCGCGGCGAACAGGATGCGCTCTTCCTCGCTGCCCGGATTGGCCAGGACCGACAGGTCCTTCTCGGCCTTCTGGCCCAGGTGCATCAGCAGCGTCGCGTCGCCGCCGTCGTCCAGGATCATGTTGGGGCCTTCGCCCGCGGTCCCCTTGGCGCCGAAGTCGAAGATGCGGTGCGTGTAGTCCCAGTAGTCTTCCAGCGTCTCGCCCTTGTAGGCGAAGACGGGGGTGCCTGCGGCAACCAGCGCGGCGGCGGCGTGGTCCTGCGTCGAGAAGATGTTGCACGACGCCCAGCGGACTTCCGCGCCCAGCGCCTGCAGCGTCTCGACCAGCACGGCGGTCTGGATCGTCATGTGCAGCGAGCCGGTGATGCGCGCGCCCTTGAGCGGCTGCGCGGCGGCGTATTCCTCGCGGATGGCCATCAGCGCGGGCATCTCGCTCTCGGCGATCTTGATTTCCTTGCGGCCCCAGTCGGCCAGCGACAGGTCTTTGATCAGGTACTGGTCTTGGGCCAGCGGCTTCAGTTGGGCGTTCATGCGGACTCCTGCGAGGAAGGGCCGTCGACGCCAGCGATCAGGGCATGGGGAGAAGTGCGGAGGGCAATTGCTGGGGCATTTGCCGCTCGGTCCTCACCCGGCCTGCGAAGGGTCGACGGGTGAGCGCGGTTGCCATTGCCGCGGGCGTGTCGCCGCGCGGCGGTTCCGAGCCTGGCCTCCATGGGATGGGAGGTCGCAACGCTCCTCGGAACAGGGCCGGATTGTAGTCATGTTCGGGCCCACAATCGCCCCCCATGCGAACGATTCCCCCTCTCAGCGGCTGTCCCGTCACGGCCTGGCGCCCCCTGCGCGGGGTGCTGACGGACATCGACGACACCCTGACGGAGGAGGGCGCGATCGCCCCGGCGGCGCTGGAGGCGTTGCGGGAGCTGCAGGCGGCGGACGTGCCGGTCATTGCGATCACCGGGCGTCCCGCCGGCTGGAGCGAGGCCTTTGCGATGGCGTGGCCCGTCCGGGGGATCGTCGCGGAGAACGGCGGCGTGCTCCTGCACCGGGACGGGAAACGGCTGTCGACCGAATTCGCACAGGACGACGCGATGCGCGCGCGGAACCTCGCGCGGCTGCAGGCCTGCGCGCGGGAGATCGTCGCGACGGTGCCCGGCGCCGTGCTCGCCCGCGACAGCGGAGGCCGGCTGACCGACATCGCCGTCGACCACAGCGAGTTCACGGCGCTGGACTACGACGCGATCGCCGCCGTCTGCGACCGGATGCGCGCCCACGGCCTGGTGGCGACGGTCAGTTCGATCCACGTCAACGGCTGGATCGGCGACCACAGCAAGTGGACCGCCGCGACCTGGGCGGTGAAGCGGCTGACGGGCCTGGACTTCGATCCCGCCGAGTGGGTGTATGTCGGCGATTCGACGAACGATCAACTGATGTTCGAACGCATGCCGCTGTCGGTGGGGGTGGCCAACATCGCGCGTTTCCTGCCGATGCTGGATCACCCGCCGACCTACGTCACCGCGACCGAGCGCGGCGAGGGCTTCGCGGAAGTGGCCCGCGCACTGCTGCTCGCACGCGGGACGGCCGGCTCGTCGACGACGGGTCGGTGAGGGCGCGGCTGCCGGCCCTCGACCGGATCCCAGGCATGGCGGCCGACCAGCGCGGAGATGCCCGGCCAGTCATGTCCGCGCGGCAGCACGCGCGCCAGCGCCGCATGGCTGACCCGGCCCCCGACGGCCACGAGGCGTTCCGCCACTTCGATCCGCCGGCGCCGCAGCCGCGGCAAGAGCCAGCGGTTGGTCGGACGCTCGCGCAGCACGCTCGGATGCGGCATGCAGCGGTGCTCGGCCATCATCAGATGGCGCAGCAGGATCTCGAGCCCGAACGGGTCGAGGCCGCGCCAGTCGGTGCTCAATCGCGCCAGCGCGAAGCGCAGATTGGCCTGCGCGTCGGAATGCGCGACATGGAAACGGGACTGGCCGGTCATGAACATCGAGACCTCCGGAGGGCGGTAGCGCTGCGCCGCTGCGGCAAGCGCGGCGCCTGTCCTTGATGTCGGCCTTGGGAAGCGGATCCTGAACCGCGGGATGTCCCCAGAAACGTCACGAAAGGAAATCGCCGCCCGAGAGCGGGAGGGGCGGTCCACAAAAGGAAAGGGCCGCGCGAGGCGGCCCCTTTTTGGGGGTGGGGCACGGAAAATCGTCAGGACGCCTCGGGATGGCGCGCCTTCCAGGCACGCAGGGCCTGCCGGTACGCGTCCATTGCCAGATCGTGCAGGTCGAAGATGCACGGATCGCAGCCGTTGCCGCAGCACGCATCGATGTCCGGCTGCGGCGGCGGCACGGGCATGGGGTCCTCGGGCTGAACGTCGATCATGGCGTCGACCATGGCGTCAAATCATGGCTGGCGATTTCCCCGCGGGAGCCGGAGGCTTCCCGCGGCAGGGGGCGTCAGCGACGGACCGGCGGCGGGCCCGAGTGGTTCGAACGCTGCAGGTGACGGAAGGTGATCCGGCCCTTGGTCAGGTCGTACGGCGACATTTCCAGCGAGACGGCGTCGCCGGCCAGGATGCGGATGTGATGCTTGCGCATCTTGCCGCCCGTGTAGGCGATGACCTGATGGCCGTTTTCCAGCGTCACGCGAAAGCGCGAGTCCGGCAGGATTTCGTTGACGACACCCTGCATTTCGATCAGTTCTTCCTTGGCCATACGGCTTGCTCCATGCTTGAAGATGAAAAGGGCGCCAGCCGCGGTCTGCCGCAGGCCCTCGCCTCGGAAATCAACGGCGCGCGGCTCAGTGGCTGCGCGCCCAGGCGGTGCCTTCGGTCTCCGCATAGCGCAACGCGGCGCGGCGGGTCTCGAAGGTCGGCACGAATCGCATGACACGATCAATGCTGGCCATGCCGCGTCCCGACTGGATCGAGACGGCCGCGGCGAAGCCGCCGTCGGCATGGGGTTTGGTCATCGGTGAGACAAGGAATCGCCCCACCTCAATGCGTTTGTTCTGCATCGTTATTTTGAGGTGTGCGCCTTGACAGGCAATCGCAATAAGCAACCGTCTTGGCGCGGTGTGGGAAGGTGTGCCATCTCCATTCGATGATACGAACGGATGGGGGCACGGAAAGTGGTTCCAGATGCCGATCAGCCGAATGGCGAACAGGCTGGCCGAAACCAGAAACGCTCAAGCGCACGAACCGGGGGGTGATGCTGGTGCGAGCCGCTCGCAGAAGTGTCCTTGGGAGGGACCGGAGGGGCTGCAGAAGAAGACCTGAAGAGGGTGGTCTTGTGCGAGTCAAGCAGCGATTGTAGCCCAAGCGCGAGATTCGCGCATCTCCCGAGGGCACCCCAGGGTGGGGGAAGTCCAACAGCGCCGCGGTCAGGGGTGGGAGACCGCCTTCGTCGGATCGTGCAAGCGGTTTGCCGGAACCGGCACGTGCGGTCGCCGCCCCGTTCCTAGGATTCATCCGTCCCCCAACACCGGCCTCGGCACCTGGTTGCCGCCCGGCCACGAACCCTCTGAAGGACGGAATTTCCATGAGCAAGATCTGGTTCATCACTGGCGCCAACCGCGGTTTCGGTCGTGAAATCGCCCGGGCGGCGCTGGCCGCCGGCGACCGCGTCGTCGCCACCGGTCGCAACGTCGAGGCGTTGAAGACGGCGTATGCCGACCACGGAGAAGACGTGTTGTGCCTTCCGCTGGACGTCAGCCGTGAGGCGGAAGCCGCCGACGCGGTCGAACAGGCCGTGGCGCGCTTCGGCCGCATCGACGTGCTGGTCAACAACGCGGGCTACGGGCAACTCGGCCTGTTCGAGGAAATCAGCGCCGCCGACGTCGAACGCCAGTTCGCCACCAACGTCTTCGGCCTGATGCACGTCACCCGCGCGGCGCTGCCGGTGATGCGCCGGCAGCGCGACGGGCACATCATCAACATCGCGTCGGTCGGCGGCTTCCGCGGGTTCGACGGCGCGACGGTGTACTGCGCGACGAAGTTCGCCGTCGACGGGTTCACCGCGTCGCTGGCGCCGGAGCTCGCCGGCTTCAACATCCGCGTGACGGTCGTCGAGCCGGGCTTCTTCCGCACCGACTTCCTGGATGCCAGTTCGGTGCGCTACGGCACGGCGCCGATCGCGGACTACGCGACGCTGCCCACGCCGCCGCTGTCGACCTACGAGGCCTACAACCACCAGCAGCCCGGCGATCCGGCGAAGCTGGGACGCGCCTTCGTCGAACTGGCCGCGATGCCGACGCCGCCGCTGCATTTCGTGGCCGGTTCGGATGCGCTGGGCATGGCGCGCGAGACCTTCGGTCAGCGCGTGGCGGAGATCGAGGCGCATGCCGCCCTGTCCGCCTCGCTGGACCGCGACGAGGTCTGACCGGTCGCCGGCCGCCGGCCGCCGCCGGGACGCTGCCCATCGTGTCGGCGGTTTCGACGAGTGGCTCCGGCTCCAAGGTGATCCGGCAAGGGAGCAAGTGCACGCGGGTCGATGAGAACCGCGTTGCCGCGATCAATCCGACCGACGATCGCCTCAAGAATGCCCCGGCGATGGTGGGGAACTGCTTCAGCAAGTGAGAGGGGTGAGCGGGGCGACGCTCAGGCCGGTAACCGCGCCGATGGCGTGTCTCGCCGCTTCGCCGCATCCCGGGACGGCGGCGCGCCGTAGAGGCGGCTGTACTCGCGACTGAACTGCGACGGGCTTTCATACCCGACCGCGTGGCCGGCGCGCGCGACCTCGAGGCCCTCGGCGATCAGCAGCCGCCGCGCTTCCTGCAGCCGCAGCTGCTTCTGGTATTGCAACGGGCTCATGGCCGTCAGGGCGCGGAAGTGGTGATGCAGCGAGGACGCGCTCATGTGCGCCTCCTTCGCCAGCGATTCGATGCGCAGCGGCTGCGCGTAGTGGGTCTTCAGCCAGCGGATCGCACGGTGCACGCGCTGCGTCTGGCTGTCGGCGCGGGCGACCTGCGCCAGACGCTCTCCCTGCTCGCTGCGCAGCACGCGGTAGACGAGCTCGCGCATCGCCATCGGCGCCAGCGCCGCATGGTCCTCCGGATGGTCGAGCAGCTGCATCAGGCGCGCGGAGGCATCGAGCATCTCCGAGGTCACGGCGCTGACGAAGAGTCCTCGCCCCGGGTCGTCCCCGGCCTGTGTGGTGCCGTCCATCGACGGGACCGATGGCGTCGGCACGGCCGCCGCCCGCGGTGGACCGCTGCGCGCGACCAGCTCCGCCACTTCCTCCGGATCGAAATCCAGTCGCAGGCAGAGGTAGGGACGCTCCGGCGTCGCTTCGATCACGCGGCCGCTGACCGGCAGGTCCGTGGTGAACACCATGAAGCGCGCGGCGTCATAGACATACCGGTCGTCGCCCAGGAGGACCTCCTTCGCGCCTTGCGCGATGAGGCAGAACGCTGCCGGCTGCAGCGCGTGCGCGAACTCGCCGCCGGGGGCGTCCTGCCGGATGGCCCAGAGCCGGGGCAGCGCCGTCGGCCAGACGCCGGGACGCGGCGCGTGGCGCAGCAGCATCGCGCCCAGGGCGCCTGTGTCCTGCATGAGGGCGCTCATCCCGCGTTCATCCCGCGCGCAGCAGCTGCTCGATGTCGGCGCGCGGCGGCGTGCCGAAGAGGCGGCGGTACTCGCGGCTGAACTGCGAGGCGCTCTCGTAGCCGACCTGGTGTGCCGCGGCCGCCGCGTCCAGGCCTTCGCCGAGCATCAGCCGACGCGCGTGCTGCAGCCGCAGCTGCTTCTGGTACTGCATCGGCGACATGCTCGTCAGCTGCTTGAAGCGCTGGTGCAGCGTCGACGCGCTCATGTGCGCGACGGCGGCCAGCTCGTCGATGCTGATGGCTTCGCTGAAGCGGCGGTTCAACTCGTCGATCGCGCGCCCCAGGCGACGCGTCGCGCTGTCCTGCTGCGCCAGCGCCCGCAGCCGCGGGCCCAGCGGCCCGGTCAGCACGCGATAGAAGATCTCCCGCTGCAGCAGCGGCGCCAGCACGCGCTGATCCTCCGGGTTGTCGAGCAGTTGCATCAGGCGAAGCGCCGCACTCAGCATCGACTCCGACACCGGCGCGACGTTCAACCCCGACTGCGCCGACGGCGACGCGTCGGTGCTGGCCGGGCCGACCTCCAGCATCAGCTCCGCCAGCGTCGCGGTCGAGCAGTCGATGCGCACGCACAGGTAGGGCTTGTCCGGTGTCGCCTCGATCACGCCGCCCTTGGGCAGCATCGGCATCGACACCAGCAGGAAATGCAGCGGGTCGTAATACAGCGTCTCGGTGCCGAGCTCCACCTTCTTGCGACCCTGCAGCACGATGGCCAGGCCGGGCTCGTAGAACGCCGGCGCGGTCTTGGGCATCGCGCAGCTGGCCTTGATCAGGTGCAGGCAGGGAATGGCCGTCGGGCGCGAGCCCTCGGCGTCGATGTGCCGGAGGGTGAGATCCACCATCTGCGCGCGCAGGGCCTGCAGCGCGTCGGGGAAACCGTCGGCGAGGGGAATCGGAGTGGGTGCGACCATGCATCGGATTGTGCAAGTCCGTCGCGCGCGCCGCCAGCGCCCGCGAGGGCTTCGGATGGGGTTCCGGAGGATCGGGCAAGGATGGGCGAGCATTGCGCTGGTTCCGGAGGGGGGCGGATTCCTAAGCTCTCGGTCATCGCGGCGGCCGTCCGGTCGTCGCGCGCCCACCGTCTTCGAAGGAGTGCCGCCATGACCATCATGTCCAGGGAACCGCTGAACAACCTGCCCCAGCTGCCGCGTCGCCGGCTCGGCGCGCACGGACCGGAGGTCTCCGCGCTCGGCCTCGGCTGCATGGGGATGTCCGATTTCTACGGCCCGGCCGACGCGGCCACGTCGATGGCCGTGCTGCACCGCGCGCTGGATCTGGGGATGAACTTCCTCGACACGTCCGACATCTACGGCAACGGCGCCAACGAGAAGCTGCTGTCGGGGCTGCTGGCCAACCGGCGCCGTGAGGTGGTGCTCGCCACCAAGTTCGGCATCGTGCGCAATGCGGACGGACTCTCCGCCGGCGTCAACGGCCGGCCGCTGAACGTGCACGCGTCCTGCGACGGGAGCCTGCGCCGTCTGGGCGTCAACCACATCGACCTGTACTACCTGCACCGCGTCGACAAGTCGGTGCCGATCGAGGAGACCGTGGGCGCCATGGCCGCGCTGGTGCGCGCGGGCAAGGTGCGCCACATCGGCCTGTCCGAGGCATCGGCCGAGACGATCCGGCGCGCCCACCGGGTGCATCCGATCGCGGCGGTGCAGTCCGAGTACTCGCTGTGGACGCGCGACGTGGAGGCCGAGGTGCTCCCGACCTGCCGGGAGCTCGGCATCGCGCTCGTCCCCTACAGCCCGCTGGGGCGTGGCTTCCTGACCGGCGCGATCCGCAGCGCCGATCAACTGGCGGCCAACGACTGGCGGCGGGTCAATCCCCGGTTCCAGGACGGTCATCTGGCGCAGAACCTCGCGCTGGCCGACGCCCTCGTCGCGCTGGCCCGCGATCACGGACTGACGCCGGCGCAACTGGCGCTCGCCTGGCTGCTGGACCGCGGACCGGACGTCGTGCCGATTCCCGGCACACGTTCGATCGCGCGGCTGGAGGAGAACGCGATGGCCGCCCGCCTGCGGCTCAACGACGTGTTGCGCGAGGACCTGCGCGACCTGCTCGACAGGTTCCCGGTCGCCGGGGAACGCTACCCCGAGGTGTCGATGGCGCTGGTGAACGCCTGAGATCCTGTCATTCCTCCAGTCCGAGGAACCGGGCCATCTCGTCGTACGCCTCGTCGAGCGCGGCGCGGAAGACCGCGTCGCGCGGCCGCTTGTCGATGAAGCCGAGGTCCGGGACCAGCGTCCCGCCCTCGACCTTCAGGTTGGCCCAGCCGATCATCCGGTCGCCCCAGAGCATCGGCAGCGCGTAGTGGCCCCTGGTCCGCTTCGCCGCCGGCGTGTAGGCCTCGAAGCGGTAGGCCCAGCCCCACAGCCGCTCGAAGCGGCGACGGTCCCAGACCAGCGGGTCGAAAGGCGCGAGGAAGCGCAGTCGCCCCGGCTCGACCTTGTGGGCGCGCGCGGCGGGGTTCTCGTCGGCCGGCCAGTACCAGACCTCGCCGTCGACCTTCGCATGGGCCCAGCGGGTCTTCGCTTGCTTCAGCACGTTGCGCGCTTCGACCTGGAGGTGCGGCGCGCCGTAGCCGAGCAGCGAGGTGAGGTAGCCCAGGCTCGCCGACGGCAACGGCGCGTAGAGCGCCACGATCATGTCGAGCAGAGCGCCTGCCCGCGCGTGGCGGGCCTCGGGGCTGTCGTCCTGCAGCAGGTGCTCGATAACCTCGTAGACCCGCGTGCCGGAGTCTCGCCGCGCCACGCGCAGCAGGCCGCGGTAGTGCATGCCGTCGAGCAGCTGGGTGCTCGCGTTGAGCTCGCCGCCCCAGTAGCCCTCGACGCGGCCATGGGTGAAGGCCTGCTGCACCTGCTGCGGATGGGTGCGGCCGCGCGCGCGGACGAATTCGAGCACCTCGGCGGCGCGGGCGTTCATCGCGTCGTCCCAGGGGCGCTTCGCGGTGCGCGGGTGCAGCAGCGCCAGCGTCTCGCGCGGCAGGAAACCGTAGTTGACGAGGGCGTCCTCCTCGATCGCGAGCCTGGTGTATCGCGCTTCGAGCTGGCCGGCGCGGTAGTCCTTGACCCGGTGCATCAGGATCAGGTCCTGCGCGCGCGCCGGGGCGCGGATCGGATCGGCCTGCACGAAGCCCAGCCGCTGGATCGCGCGCAGCAGCGTCGTCGGCTTGAAGAAGGTGCGGGCGATGGCGTGACGCCGCAGCGCGTCATGGTCGATCACGGGCATTCGGAGGCAGTGGTCGTCGAAAGCCGTGACGGTACCCCGGCTGGGCACCTGGCGTGTCAGCAGAGAGCCGTTGACGGCCGAGTCTGCCGGCCCTCACTCCCACCCGCTC
>NZ_JARVXN010000035.1:0-129241 GCF_048957715.1 Mitsuaria sp. CC2
GAGCGGGAGCAAGCCCTGATGCGGCTCAGAGCGGCGCGAAGCCGCTCGGTGCCTGCTCGACGGTGTCCATCTGCATCTCGAAGCTGAAGAAGCGGTTGCGGCCGCGGGACTTCGCGGTGTAGAGCGCGTCGTCCGATCGCCGCAGCAATCCCTCGACGGTGGTGTCCGCGTCGGGCACGCAGGTGGTGATGCCGCCGGACAGGGTCACATGCGGCTCGACCGAATCCGGGTGGCACATGTTGCAGGTGCGCAGCGTGCGCATCACCGCCCGCGCGAAGGTCATCGCGCCCGAGCGCGGCGTGCCGGGCAGGATCAGCGCGAACTCCTCGCCGCCGTAGCGGGCCGCGCAGTCGCGCGGACGGCGGCAGGTCTCCCGCAGCAGCAGCGCGACGCGCTGCAGGCAGGCGTCGCCGGCCAGATGGCCGAAGTTGTCGTTGTAGCGCTTGAAATGGTCGATGTCGCAGAGCACCAGCGTCAGCGGCGTCTGGTCGCGCCGTGCGCAGGCGATTTCCTGCGCCAGCCGGGCGTCGAAGGCACGGCGGTTCAGCAGGCGCGTCAGCGGGTCCTCGCCGGAGAGCTTCTCCAGCCGCGCGTTGCTGTGGCGCAGGTCGTCGGAGACCTCCTGCAGCCGCGTCTGCATGCGCCTCAGCCGTTGCATCGCGCGCAGCTTGGCCTGCAGCACGGTGTTGGAGACGGGTTTGACGAGGTAGTCGTCGCCGCCGGACTCGATGCCCTGCCAGAGGTCCTGGTCGCGGTCGCGGCTGGAGAGGAAGATGATCGGCGTCCAGCCGCCGTTCTCGTGCGCCCGCATCTGGCTGGCGACCCAGTAGCCGTCGTGGTCGGGCATCTCGACGTCGAGCAGCACCAGGTCGGGATGGTCGCCGTCGAAGCGGGCCAGGGCGCTGTCGCCGCCGTCCGCCTCCAGCGTGAGGTGCCCGATCGCCTGCAGCTGGCTGCACAGGACACCGCGCGTGCTGGCCTGGTCATCCACGACCAGGATGCGCAGCGGAGGGAGCGAGGCAGGCGGCAGCGAGGCGGAAGCGTCCATGGCCGGGCATCGTCGACAGGCGGCAACAAGCTGTGCCGGAGCCGATTATGCGGGGCCGGTCCCCTCGAAAGCAGTTCGGGTATGCCTCAAGTCGGGGACGAACGCGGCGCCGCGGGTGCGGCTGGCGAGGTGGCCGGGGCGACGGCGCGGCGCTGTTCCGCCGTGTCCATCTGCATCTCGTAGCTGAAGAAGCGGTTCCGGCCGGTGGACTTGGCGTTGTAGAGCGCGTCGTCGGCGCGGATGATCAGGCCTTCGGCGCTGGTGCTGTCGTCGGGCAGGCAGGTCGTGATCCCGCCCGAGAGCGTGATCGTGGCGCCGGTGGGCGAATCCGGGTGCGGAATCGCAGCCAGCTCCACCGTGCGCATCAGCGCGCGGGCGTAGGTCATGGCACCGGAGCGCGGCGTGTTGGGCAGGACCAGCGCGAATTCCTCGCCGCCGTACCGGCCGGCGCAATCGCTCGGGCGGCGGCAGGTCTCCTTGAGGAGCCGGCCGATGCGGCGCAGGCATTCGTCGCCGGCGACATGGCCGGCCGCGTCGTTGTAGCGCTTGAAGTGGTCGACGTCGCACAGCATCAGCGTCAGCGGCTTGCCCTCGCGGCGGGCGAGGTCCAGTTCCTGCTGCAGCCGGGCGTCCAGCGCGCGTCGGTTCATCAGGCCGGTCAGTGCGTCCACGCTGGAAAGCTCTTCCAGCTGCGCATTGGCCGCGCGCAGCTCCTCGGACATCTGCACCAGCCGAGAGCGCATCTGCGCCAGGCGCTGCATCGCACGCAGCTTGGCGTGCAGGATCATCGCGGAGGCCGGTTTGACGAGGTAGTCGTCGCCGCCGGACTCGATGCCTTTCCAGACGTCCTCGTCCTGGTTGAACTGGGACAGGAAGATGATGGGCGTCCAGCCGCCGGGCTCGGCGGCGCGCATCTCGCGGCAGGTCCAGTAGCCGTCGTGGCCGGGCATCTCCACGTCCAGCAGCACCAGGTCGGGCCGGTAGCGGCGGAACAGCTCCAGCGCCCACTCGGCGCTGTCGGCCTCCAGCACACGGTGACCGGCCCGGTCCAGTTCCGCCGTCAATGCCACGCGGGTGGCGTTCTGGTCGTCGACGATCAGGATGGTCAACGGGGTCGGCGCAGTGGGCATGGCGTGCATGCGGTCATTCTGCCGCGATGCCAGACTTCCGGAAACGACCAGGGCCGCGCGAGGCGGCCCTGAGTCGGGGGATCAAGTTTCCGCAGGTGCGGCAAATGACCGATTCCGGATGAGGGGAATCACAGACCGGCTGCGGCGCGCAGCGCCTTCGCCTTGTCGGTGCGCTCCCAGCTGAACTCCGGCTCTTCACGGCCGAAGTGGCCGTAGGCCGCGGTCTTGCCGTAGATCGGGCGCAGCAGGTCCAGCATCTGGATGATGCCCTTGGGGCGCAGGTCGAAATGCTCGTTGACCAGCGCGGCGATCTGCTCGTCGGGCAGGACGCCGGTGCCTTCGGTGTAGACCGTGACGTTCATCGGACGCGCGACGCCGATCGCGTACGCGACCTGGATCTGGCACTGCTTGGCCAGGCCGGCGGCGACGATGTTCTTCGCCACATAGCGGGCGGCGTAGGCGGCCGAGCGGTCCACCTTGGTCGGGTCCTTGCCCGAGAACGCGCCGCCGCCGTGCGGGCAGGCGCCGCCGTAGGTGTCCACGATGATCTTGCGGCCGGTCAGGCCGCAGTCGCCCTGCGGGCCGCCGATGACGAAGCGGCCGGTCGGGTTGACCAGGTACTTCGTGTCCTGCAGCCATTCCTTGGGCAGCACCGGCTTGATGATCTCCTCGATGACGGCCTCGTAGAACTCCGGCTTCATCTTGTCGCCCAGCGACATCTCGGGCGCATGCTGCGTGGACAGCACGACCGTGTCGATGCTGTGCGGCTTGCCGTCGACGTAGCGCATCGTCACCTGGCTCTTCGCGTCCGGACGCAGGAAGGGCAGCCGGCCGTCCTTGCGCAGCTGGGCCTGGCGCTCCACGAGGCGGTGCGCGTAGTAGATCGGCGCGGGCATCAGCTCCGGCGTCTCGTCGCAGGCATAGCCGAACATCAGGCCCTGGTCGCCGGCGCCGGTGTTCAGGTGGTCGTCGGAGGCCTGGTCCACGCCCTGGGCGATGTCGTTGCTCTGCTTGTCGTAGGCGACGAGCACGGCGCAACCCTTGTAGTCGATGCCGTACTCGGTGTTGTCGTAGCCGATGCGCTTGATCGTGTCGCGGGCGACCTGGATGTAGTCGACGTGGGCGTTGGTCGTGATCTCGCCGGCCAGCACGACCAGGCCGGTGTTGCAGAGCGTCTCGGCCGCGACGCGGGAGCGCGGGTCCTGCGCCAGGATGGCGTCGAGGATGGCGTCGGAGATCTGGTCCGCCACCTTGTCGGGGTGGCCTTCAGATACGGATTCCGAGGTGAAAAGGAAATCGCTCGCCAATTTAAACTCCTGTGATTCGGTCTTCGGGTACAGCCTGCTGGCCGAGCCCTTCGGGCTTGCCTTTTGGCGTCGCCGAGACGGGAGTCAGGCGGCGAACGCTTTAGCGGGATTTATGAGTCGCCCCGCAAGTTGTCCAGATTAACTCGGCGACTGGGGCGGCATTATAGGAAAGAGCCCGAACAGGGTGCCGGACGGTCGATGGGAAAACTGGGTACATATGCGCTGATCAGCCTGTTGTGGCTGCTGCACTGGCTGCCGCTGCGCTGGCTGGCCGCCCTCGGCTGGGGGCTGGGCGGGCTGCTGCACCGCGTGGCCGGATCGCGGCGGCGCGTGGCGCTGCGCAACGTCGAGCTCTGCTTCCCCGAGAAGCCCCTGGCCGAACGCGAGGCCCTGGTGCGCGAGCACTTCGGCTGGCTGGGCCGCAGCCTGCTGGAGCGCGGACTGCTCTGGTACGCGTCGGACCGGCGGCTGCTCCGGCTGATGCGCATCGAGGGCAACATCAAGCTCTCCGAACAGGTCGACCGCCCGGTGATGTGGCTGATGCCGCACTTCGTGGGCCTGGACTGGATCGGACCGGCGCTGATGCTCAACCAGGCAAGACCTGGCGCCAGCATCTACCAGCGGCAGAGCAACGCGCTCTTCGACGACGCGCTGCGCCGCGCGCGCTCGCGCTTCGGCACGACCAAGCTGGTCGACCGCCACGAGGGCGTGCGCAGCGTGCTGCGGGCGATCCGCGACGGCTATTCCTTCCTGAACCTGCCCGACATGGACTTCGGTCCCAAGGACTCGGCCTTCATCCCGTTCTTCGGCGTGCCGGCCAACACGCTGCTGGCGCCGGCCAAGATCGCGCAGACCATGAGGATGGTGGTGCAGCCGGTGATCGTCACGATGCTGCCCAAGGGCGAAGGCATCGTCGTCCGTGCCCATGAACCGCTGGAGGGCTACCCGAGCGGCGACATGGAAGCCGACGCAAACCACTTCCACCGCTGGCTCGAGGACCGGATCCGCGAGCACCCGGCCCAGTATTTCTGGGTCCACAAGCGATTCAAGACCCGACCGCCCGGCGAGGCGTCGCTGTATTCCCGATAATCCGCTCCCATGAAACTGCGCTTCACCAAGATGCAGGGCGCCGGCAACGACTTCGTCGTGCTGGACGCCACGCGCCATCCGATGCCGCTGACCAGCGACCAGCTGCGGCGCGTCGGCGACCGCCGCTTCGGCGTGGGCTGCGACCAGATCCTGGTGATCGAGGCCCCTGCGAAGGACGCGGCGCCGGACGTCGACTTCGGCTACCGCATCTTCAACTCGGACGGCTCCGAGGTGGAGCAGTGCGGCAACGGCGCGCGCTGCTTCGTGCGCTACGTCGTCGACAAGGGGCTGACGGACAAGCGGACCATCCGCGTGCAGACGATCAACGCGCTGCTGGAGCTGCGCCTGCAGGACGACGGCCGCGTCACGGTCGACATGGGCGCGCCGGTCTTCGACCTGCCGCGCATCCCGTTCGACCCGAAGGACACGATGCCGCGCCACGAGAACGGTTTCGAGCGCTGGCCGCTGTCGCTGGGCGACGGGATGACGGCGGAGGTCGCGGTGGTGTCCATGGGCAACCCGCACGCGGTGCAGCGGGTCGACGACGTCGACCAGGCGCCGGTGGGCCTCGTCGGACCGCTGGTCGAGCACCACGAATCGTTCCCCCGCCGTGTCAACGCCGGGTTCCTGCAGATCGTCAGCCGCGGCGAAGTGAAGCTGCGCGTCTTCGAACGCGGCGCCGGCGAGACGCTGGCCTGCGGTACCGGCGCGTGCGCGGCGGTGGTGGCGGGCATCCGGCTGGGCTGGCTGGACGCCGCGGTCGAGGTGCACACGCGCGGCGGCGATCTGCGCATCGAATGGGCCGGCATGACGCCGGGAGGCCCGGGGCTGTCCGCCCCGGTCTACATGACGGGGCCGGCACAGACGGTCTTTGAAGGAGAAATCGAACTGTGAGCGGCATCGAAGGCATCACCGAACAAGACATCGCCGACTACCTGGCGAATGACCCGGCGTTCTTCGAACGTCACGCCGAACTGCTGGCCAACGTCCGGATCTCGCATCCGCACGGCCAGCGCGCGGTCTCGCTGCAGGAGCGCCAGGCGGAGCTGCTGCGCGACAAGATCCGCGGCCTGGAGCACAAGATCATCGAGATGATCCGCAACGGGCAGGAGAACGTCGCCATCGCCGACCGGCTGCACCGCTGGACGCTGGCCCTGATGCTGACGCGCGACGACAGCCAGCTGCCGGAAGTGCTGCTGCGCGAGCTGCGCCACCAGTTCCTGATCCCGCAGGCGGGATTGCGCCTGTGGAACGTCGACGCCGGCCACGCGCTGGCGCCGTTCGCCTCCGAGGTCAGCCCGGACGTGAAGTCCTTCGTGGGCAGCCTGAACCAGCCGTACTGCGGCATCAATTCGGGTTTCGAGGCGGCACGCTGGCTCGAGGACGACGTGGCCTCGCTGGCGCTGGTGCCGCTGACGACGGGTGCGCCGTCGCAGCCGTTCGGGCTGCTGGTGCTGGGGTCGCCGGATCCGACCCGCTACACGGCCGAGATGGGGACCGAGTTCCTGACCCGCGTCGGCGAGATCGCCAGCGCCGCGCTCTCGCGCCTGCTGGACGCCGACCCGCATGCCGCTCCTCCGGTCGCTCCCCCGATCGCTCCGCATGTCCCCGCTCAGCCTGACTGACGAGCAGCAGCGCTACCTCGAACACCTGCGCGTGCAGCGCCGCCTGGCGGAGCGCACGCTGACGCTCTACACGGACGCGCTGCAGCGGCTGACGGGGCTGGCCTCCGTCGAGGGCCAGGATCTGCTGCGCCTGTCGGCGCATCAGGCGCGGCGCTTCCTCGCGAAGCTGCACGGGGAGAAGCTCAAGCCGCGCACGCTGGCGCTGATCCTGTCCGCGTGGCGGGGCTGGTACCGCTGGCTGGGCCAGAACGGCCTGGTCGACGCGAACCCGATCGCCGACCTGCACGCGCCCAAGCAGGGGCGTCCGCTGCCGAAGGCGCTGGGCGTCGACGACGCGGTGCGGCTGGCCGAGCACCAGCAGGACGCGGCCGATCCGGTCGCCGAGGCGCTGGAGCGCTGCCTGGTCGAGCTGCTCTACGGCAGCGGCCTGCGCGTCTCCGAACTGGTGGGCCTGGACCAGCGCCATCAGGCGTCGTCGGCCGGCTGGATCGTGCCTGAGGACGCCGAGGCGCAGGTGCTGGGCAAGGGCTCGAAGCGACGCGCGGTGCCGCTGGGCGGACCGTCGATGACGGCGCTGCGGGCCTGGATGGCGGTGCGCGGCCAATGGGCGGCGGCGGACGAACCGGCGCTGCTGGTCGGACCGCGCGGCCGCCGGCTCAACGCCGACCAGATCCGAAAGCGCCTGAAGCAGCGCGCGCTGGCGGCGGGCATGCCCACGCACGTCCATCCGCACATGCTGCGCCATTCGTTCGCGTCGCACCTGCTGCAGAGCAGCGGCGACCTGCGCGCGGTCCAGGAACTGCTGGGCCACGCCAACATCAGCACCACGCAGATCTACACCCGGCTGGACTTCCAGCACCTGGCCAAGGTCTACGACGCGGCGCACCCCCGCGCCCGCAAGAAATAACCGACTGTCCCTCCGATGCGCCGCACCGTTCCGACTTCCTCGCGATTCCCCTCCCGCCCGCTGCTGCTGTGCTCCGCCCTGATGGCGGCGCAGGTGCAGGCGAACGCCCAGTCGTCATCGAGCGACGCATCGGAGCGGCCGGTCATCACCGCGACCGACAGCCGACCTGCCGCGTTCGAACTGAACTGGTCGCCGGTCAAGATGCCCACGGGGCAGAAGACGGCGTTCCTGGGCGCGCACTACATGGTGGCGATCAACGAGGACTGGGGCCTGGGCCCCGCCGCGTACGGCGCGGCACAGGGCGAGTTCGGCGGCCTGTTCACGGTCGGCTTCAACGTGCAGCGTCGCTTCCGGATCGCGCAGGACTGGCATCTGGCGGCCAGCCTGTACGCGGGCGCGGGCGGCGGTGTGAGTTCGGACAAGGTCCGCGCCGGCGGTGGCCTGATGCTGCGACCTGAGCTCTCGCTGCGCGGCGAGTTCGGCAACTGGTACGCCGGCGTCGGCGTCTCGCACATCACCTTCCCGAACGGGAACGGCAACATCAAGGACACCGGCGTCGCGTTCACGATCGGGCGGATGGACCGGTTCCTGAGCTTCAACCCGGGCGACTCCGGATCGCCGGGTCGCGCGGGCGATCGCACGGGCATGGGCTTCGACGAGATCGCGCTGAGCGCGGGCGTCGAGAAGCCGCGCAGTAGCAGCCGCACGCGCGGCGGCCTGCCGCTGACGGGGCGCAAGGGCAAGGCCGGCGGCGACCTGCGGCAGTACTTCGGCGATGGCTCGTCGTGGTGGGGCCTGGAGGCCTCGGGCGCCGCATCCGGCGGCAACGACGGCTACATGGAGATCCTCGCGAACGCCGGGCAGGACTGGGGCATCGGCAGCCAGCGACTGCGCGTCGGCGGCCAGTTCTCGTTCGGACTGGGCGGCGGCGGCGACATGGACACGGGCAGCGGCTGGCTGGTGCGCGTCGGTCCGACGCTGCGCTGGATCACGCCGTGGGGTCCGACCTTGCGGCTGGACGCCGGCTACATGAAGGCACCGTGGGGGAACTACGAGTCCTTCCAGGTGCGCGGTTCGCTGGCGCTGCCGTTGGAGAAGGTGTCGCGCATCCTCAATTCGCCGCCGCTGGAGTCCGGCACGATCCGTGCGCAGGCGCTGTACCTGAGCATGCCCTACTTCAAGGAATTCAAGTTCAAGGACGGCTCCAAGGACAACGTGACCGGTCTGGGCATCGGCATGACGCGCGACTTCGGCGGGCCGTGGTACGGCGTGGCGCAGGCGGGCAGCGCGGCGCTGGGCAAGGCGGGCGCGTTCTCGTACGGCATGTTCGGCCTGGGCGCGCATTCGCCGAAGTGGAACGGCGTGCGCGTTGGCGCGGAAGCGATGGTCGGCGCGGCCGGCGGCGGCGGTGTGGCGGTCGGCGGCGGCGCCGTGTCGCAGGGCGAAGTGTGGGCGCAGTGGGAAGGCACCGGCCGTGACCGCCTGCGCGTGAAGGTCGGCGTGGGCCAGTGGAAGGCCCTCGGCGGGGAGAAGCAGAGCACCCCGATGGTCAGCCTGAACATCGGCTGGGCGTTCGGGACGCTGGGGCCGGCGGCACAGCGCTGATCGTTGTCGGGCGCAATCGAATCATCAAGTTTCATCGGCCAGACCGATAAATTATCGCCTTCGCGATAAAGACCCGATAAAACGGGGTTTGCCCCGTGTTCATCGGGGCTGTACGCGATCGAAGAGAGTCGTCTCATGAAATCCATCCGTCTCCGCGAGGGCAAGGACCGCTCGCTCCTTCGCCGTCATCCCTGGGTCTTCGAGGGCTCGATCGCGAGGGGCAAGGCCGACGCCGGCGAGACCGTGCGCGTGGAAGCCGCCGACGGCAGCTTCCTCTGCTGGGCCTCGTTCAGCCCGGAGTCGCTGATCCGCGTGCGCGCCTGGAGCTTCGATGAGAAGGAGCGCATCGACGCCGCCTTCTTCGAGCGCCGCATCGCCGCGGCGCTCGCGCTGCGGGCGCGCATGCCGATCGACTCGGATGCGGTGCGCCTGATCCACGGCGAGGCCGACGGCCTGCCTGGCCTGATCGTCGACCGCTACGGCGACACGCTGAGCGCGCAGTTCCTGTCCGCCGGCACCGAACGCTGGAAGCAGACGATCGCCGACCTGCTGCTCGCGCAGACGGGCCTCACGCGCCTGTACGAGCGCTCCGACGCGAACGTGCGCACGCTCGAAGGCATGGCGCCCGTCACCGGCTGGCTGCGCGGCGAGGGCGCGACCGAGCTCGTCATCTCGGAGAACAGCTGGAAGCTGAGCCTCGACGTGGCCGAGGGCCACAAGACCGGCTACTACCTCGACCAGCGCGACAACCGCAGGAAGTTCGCCGAAGTGGTGAAGCACTACGGCTGCCAATCGGTGCTGAACTGCTTCAGCTACACCGGCGGCTTCTCGGTCGCGGCGCTCGCGGGGGGCGCGACGGAGGTCATCAGCGTCGATTCGTCCGCTCCGGCGCTGGCGCGCGCCACGGCGCACGTGGCGCTCAACGGCTTCGATCCCGCGCATCACACGGCGCTGGATGCCGACGTCAACCACACGCTGCGCGACCTGCTCAAGCAGGGGCGCAGCTTCGACGCCATCGTGCTCGATCCGCCGAAGTTCGCGCCGACGGCGGCGCATGCGGAACGGGCCGCGCGGGCGTACAAGGACATCAACCGGCTCGGCCTGATGCTGCTGAAGCCGGGCGGCCTGCTGTTCACGTTCTCGTGCTCGGGCGGCGTGGGGCCGGAGCTCTTCCACAAGATCGTGGCCGGTGCCGGCATCGACGCCGGCGCGGACGGGCTGATCCTCGACCGCGTCGGGGCGACGCCGGACCATCCACAGACGATCTACTTCCCCGAGGGCGAATACCTCAAGGGTCTGCTGATCCTCAAGCGCTGATCAAGGCCGCGCCGCAGGCAGCGCCAGTCTCGGCTCGAACTTCGCGCGCTTCACGCTGAAGAATGCCTTCACATTGCGGACGTTGGCCTGCTGCGTGAACAGCCGCTGCACCAGCGCGTGATACGCCGGCATATCCGTCACCTGCAGCACCAGCACGAAGTCCGGCCCCGGCGCCACGCGCCAGCATTGCTGGACCTCGGGCGCCGCGACGGCGATGGCCTCGAACGCATCGAGGTGCTCCGCGCCCTGGCGGTCGAGCGTGATCTCCACCAACGCCGACAGCCCCGCGCCCAGCTTCTCCGGGGACAGGATGGCGACCTGCTTCTCGATGACGCCGGATTCGACGAGCCGCCGCACGCGGCGCAGACAGGTCGCGGGCGACACATGGGCGCGCTCGGCCAATGCCTGGTTGGACAGTGAGGCGTCCTGCTGAAGCAGGTCCAGCACCCGCAAGTCGATGGCGTCGAGGGTGAGAGAAAATTCCATCAGTATGTCTCGAATGAAAGAATCAGCCGGATGGTGGATATGGTGATCGATTCTTTCACCGATCGGTGAATGTTGAAAGCATCCTTCTTGCCGAGATGCCTAGCATTCCGCCATTCGCAAATTCATCCGGACATCCGGGGAGACACAGCATGTGCGGCATCGTCGGCGCGGTCAGCCAGAAGGACATCGTTCCCATCCTCATCGAGGGCCTGAAGCGGCTCGAGTACCGCGGGTATGACTCCTGCGGGGTGGCGGTCCACCAGGACGGCCAACTGCGCCGCGCGCGCAGCACCTCGCGGGTGGCCGAGCTGCAGACGCTGGCGGCGCAGGACGGTGTTGCGGCGGGGACAGGTATTGCCCACACGCGCTGGGCGACGCACGGCGCGCCGGCGGTGCACAACGCGCATCCGCATTTCTCGCACGGTCCGGGCGCCGAGGCGCACCTGCAGCCGGGTCGCGTGGCGCTGGTCCACAACGGCATCATCGAGAACCACGATGAACTGCGCGCCGAGCTGAAGTCGCGCGGCTACGTCTTCCACAGCCAGACCGACACCGAGGTCATCGCGCACCTCGTCGATTTCCACTATCACGGCGACCTGCTGGAGGCGGTGCAGACGGCGGTGGGGCAATTGCGCGGCGCGTACGGCATCGCGGTCTTCCACAAGGACGAGCCGCACCGCGTGATCGGTGCGCGCGAGGGTTCGCCGATGGTGCTGGGCCTGGGCAAGGACGACTACGCGGGTGCGAACTTCGTCGCCTCGGACGCGATGGCGCTGGCGGGCGTGACCGACCAGATCGTGTACCTGGAGGAGGGCGACGTCGTCGACCTGCAGCTGGGCCGCTACTGGATCAGCAACAAGGATGCGGCGACGGGGCGTTTCGTCAACGTCGAGCGCGAGGTGAAGGCCGTGCACGCGCACAGCGGCGCGGCCGAACTGGGCCCGTACCGGCACTACATGCAGAAGGAGATCTTCGAGCAGCCGGTGGCGATCGCCAACACGCTGGACGCGGTGCAGGGCATCAGCCCGGAGCTGTTCGGCGACGGCGCGTTCCGTGTGTTCAAGGAGATCGACTCGGTGCTGATCCTGGCGTGCGGGACCAGCTACTACGCGGGCTCGACGGCGAAGTACTGGCTGGAGAGCATCGCGAAGATCCCGACGAATGTGGAGATCGCGAGCGAGTACCGCTACCGGGACAGCGTGCCGAACCCGCGCACGCTGGTGGTGACGATCAGCCAGAGCGGCGAGACGGCGGACACGCTGGCGGCGCTGAAGCATGCGCGCTCGCTGGGGATGCTGCACACGCTGACGGTGTGCAACGTGTCGACGAGCGCGATGGTGCGGGAATGCGCGCTGGCCTACATCACGCGGGCGGGCGCGGAGATCGGCGTGGCGTCGACGAAGGCGTTCACGACGCAGCTGGTGGGGCTGTTCCTGCTGACGCTGGCGTTGGCGCAGACGCGCGGGCATCTGGACGAGGAGCAGGAGCAGGAGCATCTGAAGGCGCTGCGCCACCTGCCGGTGGCGGTGCAGGCGGTGCTGGCGCTGGAGCCGCAGGTGATCGCGTGGAGCGAGGAGTTCGCGCGCAAGGAGAACGCGCTGTTCCTCGGCCGCGGGCTGCATTACCCGATTGCGCTGGAAGGCGCGCTGAAGCTCAAGGAGATCAGCTACATCCACGCCGAGGCCTATCCGGCGGGTGAGCTGAAGCACGGCCCGCTGGCGCTGGTGACGGCGCAGATGCCGGTCGTGACGGTGGCGCCGAACGACACGCTGCTGGAGAAGCTCAAGAGCAACATGCAGGAAGTGCGGGCGCGGGGTGGGGAGCTGTTCGTGTTCGCCGACGGGGATACGAAGATCGACAGCGAGCCGGGGCTCCACGTCATTCGCATGCCGGAGCACTACGGCGCGCTGAGCCCGATCCTGCATACGGTGCCGCTCCAGCTCCTCGCGTATCACACGGCCTGCGCGCGCGGCACCGACGTGGACAAGCCGCGGAATCTGGCGAAGAGTGTGACGGTGGAGTGAGCGGTTCGCGGGCAGTGTGCTCGCCTCGCCGTGGACAGCACAGCGGCCGATCTGCGTACCCAATCGCCCGGCGATTTGCTCGTTGGTCGGCGACGAGGAGGGCGTGAATCAATGCATGCGGAAACTGGGTTCGTCGACCGAATGAATCCGACGACTACTGTGCTGCGAACGTCAAGTTGGACGATACGTAGCTGATCGGCATGAACACGCCGCCGCCGACATATTGCAGCTGCAGCGCATCCGACTGCCCACCCGACAGCGACCCTGTCACACCCGGGGTGGTCGACGATCGACGTACGCCCCCATACAGCGCTGCGCCGGATTTGCCGGCCAATAGAGTCAGGCCATCCGCACTGCTGGCCACGGCTGTCCAGGCGCCGGCGTCGGCCGTGGCGCGCCAAGTCTGGCCGCCGTCCGGCGATTCGTAGAGCGCCCCGCCACTGGTCGCGGCCACGACGTAACGCCCGTCCGAGGAAGAAGCGATGCCGCGCCAATCTCGGGCGCTGGCGACCGCTTCCCAAGTGGCACCGGAATCATCGGAGCGCCAGATCGCGCCGGCGTCGACCGTCGCATACAGCCTCTTGCCATCTGCGGAGGCCGCAGTCGCCCACCAGAACTGCGCCGAGGCGCGGGCGGTCCAGGTCACCCCGTAATCCGTCGACACGTACAGCTGCGCGCCATTGGTGCCGGCCACCAGCACGCGGCCATCGGCGGATGAACTGACCGCGCGCCAGGCTCGGTTGCTGTCGCGCGCCGTCCAGTTGGCGCCGCTGTCGGACGAGGTCCAGATCTGACCGAGGTAGGCCGTCGCAACAAGGCGCACGCCGTCGGCAGAACTGGCGACAGCGGACCAGGCCCGCGCGCTGCCGTCGTTGGACCAGTTGGCGCCGCCGTCCGTGGACAGGTAAAGGGCGCCGCCGTTGGTCGCCGCCAGGATCTTCATCCCGTCGGACGACGTGGCCACGCCGGACCAGGTCTGCCCCGTGAGCCGCAGCGCCCACTGCGCGCCCGCGTCGCTGGAGGTGTAAAGCTCGCCCGACGCCGACGTCGCGACCTGCCGCGCCCCGTCGGCCGACATGGCCGTTCCAGTCCATGAGCCGACGGGCGCCTGGGCTGTCCAGCCGATCAGGTTGCCGCCTGGCAGCCCCAGGGTGGCGATGCGCTGGCCGGCGTTCTGCGCGACCGTCCAGCCGCCGCTGCCCACCCCGGTGATCTTGATCCAGTCGCCGATGGCGGGCGATGCCGGCAACGTGACCACCACGGCGGCGTTCGAGTTCGCCAGATAGCCGGTGTTCGATTCGGCCTGCACCGCGGCTCCGGTCACGTTGACCCAACGGATATCGGCCGGGGCTGCGCTGCAGACGTAGGCGGTTGAGGACACCTCGCCCGCGTCGAGCACGCCATTGCGGTTGGCATCCTGGCCCGACTGGACCCGCTGGCCGCCGTAGGCGCAATTGGCGCCGGCCGACTCGGTGACGACCGCGACCAAGGCGTCCAGCCCCGAGGCACCGGCGGGGCCGCTCGGACCGGTGGGCCCCGTTGCGCCATTGGAACCATTTGAGCCGTTCGCCCCGTTGCACACGTAAGCGATGCTTCCGGCTTCGCCATCCTCCAGCGCGCCGTTCCCGTTGGCGTCCAGCCCCGCCAAGACGGCCGATCCGCCCTGTGCGCAGTTCGCGCCAGCCGCCTCGACACGGACTCGAACGAGCATGGACTGCCCAGTGGCGCCGGCGCCGCCATTCAATCCGTTGCAGACGTACTGCGTGTTGACCACTTCCGAGTCGGCGAGTTGGCCGTTGGCATCGGCATCCGGGCCGGACTGGACTCGTGTACCGCCGGCCGCACACTGACTTCCTGCAGGCTCTGCAGCAACACGCACGAGGGTTGTGGCCGTCGTGCCGGGGCCTGCCGGCGGCTCGGGATCCTCACCAGACGATCCGCCACCGCACGCGGTCAATGCGATCGCCGTGGCGATGACCACCGTGACGGATAGGTGACGGGACGGGCAGCTCAATGCGGCGCTGTGCAGGCGACGAGCGGTGTTGGTTCGAAGAAGCATGGCGGGGGTTGGCGCCTCCAGCCGTCACACCATGCGACAACTCCAGGAGGGGCGAGTCGTGAGCAGTATCCGAAACCTACGAGTGGACCGGCCTATGTCCAATCACGACGCCTTGAAAAGTTACAGAAGTGTCGTACGTCCGCCGCGTATCGGCGTGAGCGGCGCTTCCGTGCGGGTTTCTACTGCAGCGCGTGCCCATCCTGCCGGGTGAATGGCTGAGTGGTCGGACACGAAACGGGTCGACGGCCAAAGGGTTGAGCCGCGCGAGCGACAATCGCGCGCCGTCAATACAGGGCCGGAGCACTGGGATGCCGTTCAGGGAGGTCGTTCAGGAGATCGCGAGCACTGCGCAGCGCCGTGCCGCGCTGACGCTGTCCGTGGCGCTGCTGGTGGGCATTGCCGCGGTGCTTCCCTACGCCTCGGAGCCGCTGGTCCCGCTGCCCCACATCAGCGGCATGTATGGCGCGGCGACGGCGATGATCAACCTGGCCACGTTCTGGCTCCTCATCTCCTCGCCCAGCCAGCCTCGATCGCATTCGGTCATCGCCGCCGCTTACCTCTACGCGGGACTGATGGCGGTGCTGCATGTGCTGACTTTTCCCGGGGCCGTGCTTCCCGACAGGCCCTTGCTCGGCTCACCGCACGCGGTCAGCTGGCTGTTCATCACCTGGCGTGCGGGGTTCGCGAGTTTCATCATCTGGGCGGCGCTGTCCGCGATGCAACCGAGCAAGGAGCCCCGGACCTTCACCTACTGGCCGCCCGTGGTCGCCACGGCGGCGGCGGTCCTGGCCGGCTTCGCGTCCCAATGGACCGATGCCGCCGCCACCGTCGACCGGAACGGGCGGCAGGCCTTCGGCCTGTTCAGCATCTACGGCTCCTACAGCGCTGCGGTCCTGGCGATCCTGGCCGTCGTCCTCATCGGGCTACGCGGACTCCATCGCCGCTCCATCTTCATCTGGCTGGTCGTCGTGCTCACTGCAGAGGCGGGCGGCGTATGGCTGAGCACCTACAGCGGTTCGCGATACACCTTGGCGTGGTACTCGGTCCGCGTCGAAGGCCTGATCGCGGGTTCGGTCGTGCTGGTGTTGCTGGCTCATCATTTCCGACGCGTCCAGCGCGGGCTTTCGGACACCGTGACGAAGCTGCTCCGACGCACGGAGGAACTTCAAGCCGCCGTCCATCAACGGGAGCACGCGGAGCAAAAACTCGCACAGGCGGAAAAGCTGAGGATGGTCGGTCAGATGGGCGCGGGTCTCGCCCACGACCTCAACAACATCCTGCAGGTGGTAACCGGCCGCTTGAGCATCCTCCAGCGCCGTGTCGGCGCCGCGGTCGATGCCGATATCGCCGTGATCAAGCGCAGCATCACCAAGGCGGAAGCGCTGACGCGCCAGCTCTCCTTGCTGTCGGCCCGTCGGGCGCTCGTGGCTCGCCCGCTGGACACGAGGATCGAACTCGAACGCATCGCCGATAACGTCCGGCAACTGCTTGACACCAGGCACACGGTGGAACTGCGCGCCGAACCGGTTCTGGGCCGGGTCGCCGTGGATGGCCTGGAACTGGAGATCGCGCTGACCAATCTGGTGACCAACGCGAGAGATGCAATGCCGGCCGGCGGCGTGATCCGGATGTCGGCGGAGGCTGGGGAAGACCCGCGGCTCGGCGCCATCTGCGTCCTGCGCGTGAGCGACGACGGCGAGGGCATGAGCGCCGAGGTGATCGACAGGATCTTCGAGCCCTTCTTCACGACGAAGCCGCAGGGCAAGGGCAGCGGGCTGGGCATGCCGCAGGTGGCGGCCTTCATCGAAGCCTCGGGCGGCGCGATCCGCGTGGACAGCGTCCCCGGTCAGGGCACGACCATCTGCTTGATGATTCCCTCCCGGCAGGTGGAAGACGCTGCGCGGGAGAACGCGCTGCAGGGGGACACGGTCGTCACGGCCGGCAAGGTCATCCTGCTGGTCGACGACAACCACGACGTCCGGGAAGCCACCCAGCAGCTGCTGGAGTCCAGCGGATTTGTCGTGAAGGCGGTGGACAGCGGGGAGGAGGCTCTGCAACACCTGAGCAGCGGATTTGACCCCGATATCTTGATCAGCGACATCGTCATGCCTCGGGGCATGAACGGAGTCCAACTGGCACGCGAAATTCGCTACTTGCGTCCCAAGATCAGGCCTGTGCTTGTGACGGGCCACAGCGACGTCGCACAGGTCGCAGCGGGCGAAGGATTTCCGGTGATATCCAAACCCTACGATTTACCGATGCTGCTGCAAGCACTGAACTGAGCGGATCAGGCTTGGCGACCCAAACGGGGCGGTTGGGTCTACTCCTGCGGGCGAAGGTGCCGTCCCGCTGAGGACCCCGATCTATCGGCGCTCCAGCAACAGCACGCTCGATGAACTGGTGAGGCCAGCGCCGGCGTGCACGCCGCTGTTCGTGTCAGACACGACCCCGGCCACCCGTCGGATTTCGCCGATTTTTCGCTGCGCGACGAATCCTTCCTCCCGCTGGGTGCATGTTTTGCCACGGCTGCGCATCACTTCGATGCGATCCCATGGCCCGACCGAACGACCCCACCCACTCGTCCTGCCTGCATGTTTCCACCGGCGCGCCGGGTCTCGACGACGTGCTGCGCGGCGGATTGCCAGCGGGGCATCTTTACCTGCTCGAGGGGTCGGCCGGCGCCGGAAAGACAACGCTAGGCCTCCAGTTCCTGCTGGAAGGCGTGCGCTGCGGTGAGCGTGTTCTCTGGTGCACGCTCGCGGAGACCGAATCCCAACTCATGGCCACGGCCAGGTCGCATCAATGGGATCTGACGGGCGTGGATATCGTGAACCTGGCGGAGGTCGGGTCGGGTGAGGCCGAGGGCGACTACTCCTTCTTCTCGCCCAGCGACGTCGAACTGAATGACGTCGTTGCAAGGATCTTCCGCGTGACGGAAGAGCTCCGCCCCAGCCGGGTCGTCTTCGACCCGTTCTCGGACGTGCGCCTGCTGGCCCGAGATCCGCTTCGGTTCCGGCGTCAGCTGCTCCGGCTCCGCGAACACTTTTCCTCCATGGGAGCGACGGTGCTGCTCATCCAGGAGGCAGGGCTGCATGGCAACAACGACGAAGCCGGGGAGGGCGTGGTGCACGGCATCATCAGCCTGTACCAGCATGCCCCCGACTATGGGAAGCAGCGTCGTCGCCTGCGGGTCCACAAGATGCGCGGCGTGCCGATGCAAGAAGGCTTCCACGATACCGCCATCCAGACGGGCGGGCTGATCGTCTACCCGCGTCTGGTCGCCAACGAACATGACGCCGCAGTGGGCGTCGAGGGACGAGGCGCAACGCTGACCAGCGGCAGCGCGGTGCTGGATGACATGCTGCTCGGCGGACTGGACCGTGGCAGCAGCCTGCTGGTCACCGGGCCTTCGGGCATCGGCAAGAGCACCCTGTGCATGCAGTTCGCCAATGCGCTCGCCGAGCACGGAGGTCGGGCCGCCGTCTATCTGTTCGACGAAACCCGTCGCGTCTTCCTGGCACGCGCCGATGCGCTGGGGATGTCCACGCGCGCGCACGTGGAGTCCGGGCAAGTCACGCTGCGGCAGATCGATCCCGCGGAGTTCTCGCCAGGGGAGTTCGCCCACCTCATCCGGCGTGCGATCGAGGAGGACGGCGTCACCCTGGTCGTCATCGACTCCCTGAACGGATATCTGACCGCGATGCCTGACGAGAAACACCTCGCCATGCACATGCACGAACTGCTGAGCTACCTCTCCAATCGCGATGTCGCCACGCTGCTGACGCTGAACCAGCAAGGATTCGTCGGGGAACCCAGTGGATCTCCTCTGGACGTCACCTACCTGACGGACGCGGCGATGCTGCTGCGCTATTTCGAGGACGACGGTGCCATCCGGCGCGCGCTGTCCGTGATCAAACGGCGCGTCGGTGGACACGATTCCACCATCCGGGAGTTCCGCATCGGACTGCCCGGCCTGGACGTGCAGGCGCCGCTGCGCGGTTACCACGCCCTGCTGTCGGGCATGCCCGTCGCCAAGGGCGATGAGACGCGTGCGACATGAGCGAAGTCCAGATGTTGGCGGCGGCCCTGCCGCCTGTTGCCGCGGCAGAGACCTCGTTCGCGGATGTCCTGATCCTGGCGGCGCCCCGCGATGCGTCGCTCACCAGACGGTTGCTGAGCGATGCCGGCGTCGAGAGCGAATCCTGCGAGAGCGAAGCCTCGCTGATGCAGGCGTTGTCCCTGGAGACCGGCGCGGTGCTGGTCGCGGAGGAAATGCTGACCCGGTCGCTGCGGCGACATCTCGTGGCGGGCATACGCGCCCAGCCGGCCTGGTCGGACCTCCCCATCATCATCGTGGCAAGCGCTTCTGCGGC
Organism: Mitsuaria sp. CC2; assembly: GCF_048957715.1. Classification (NCBI taxonomy): domain Bacteria; kingdom Pseudomonadati; phylum Pseudomonadota; class Betaproteobacteria; order Burkholderiales; family Sphaerotilaceae; genus Roseateles; species Mitsuaria sp. CC2. The sequence goes on from NZ_JARVXN010000035.1 coordinate 18,971, forward strand.
GCACCTCCCGCTCAGCGCGGTGGCTGAGCTGGGCAACGTCGCCATGTTGCAGCGGCCGATGGCGCCGGATGCGCTGCAGTCGGCTGTTTCGGCCGCGCTGCGTGCAAGGCGGCGTCAGTGGGAGGTGCGCGACCTGTTGCGGCAGCAACGCGAGCAGGCGGAACGCAAGGATCAGTTCCTGGCCATGCTGGCGCACGAGTTGCGGAATCCCCTGACACCCATCCGGTATGCCGCCCACCTGCTGCAGGTGAACGAATTGCCGCCCGAGCGTCAGTCCACGCTTGCTCGCGTGGTGGATCGGCAGGTGGGCCACATGGGCCGCATCATCGACCAGTTGCTCGACGTCTCCCGCCTCACGCGCGGGTTGGTCCAGCTGGCGCGCGAACCTGTGAACCTGTGCGAGCTGGCCCGCGAGACGCTGACGGCCCATGCGGTTGCCGCGCAGGCCGCCGGCATCGTCCTCGATTGCCGATGTGACTGTGACGCCTGGGTCGAGGGCGATGGCACGCGACTTCGGCAGGTGATAGACAACCTGGTGGACAACGCGATCAAGTTCTCGGCAGCCGGAGATCGTGTGACGGTGAGCTTGAGCTGCGAGGAAGGCTGCGTGGCGCTGACCGTGGACGATGAGGGCGATGGCATCGAGCCCCACCTGCAAGACCAGCTGTTCGACGCCTTCGTGCAGGCCGACCGCTCCCTGGAGCGCTCGCGTGGCGGGCTGGGCCTGGGCCTCGCGCTGGTCAGAGGCCTGGTCTCCCTGCATGGCGGCAAGGTGTCGATGGTCTCGGCTGGGCCGGATCAAGGCAGCACGTTCACTGTGACCTTGCCCGCCCTGCGGGAGGGGCCCACCGGCGCCTCCACGGACCCCGACAGCCCACCTGTCGCCGATTCGAGATCGCGCGACGTGCTGTTGGCCGAGGACAACGTGGACGCTGCAGACTCGCTCCGGATGATTCTCGAAGGCCATGGTCACCGTGTGCAGGTGGTGCACAACGGCCCCGCCGCGGTGGAAGTGCTGCGTACCAGACGTCCGGATGTGCTCATCTGCGACATCGGGCTGCCCGGGCTGAGCGGCTATGACGTCGCTCGGTCTGCCCAGGGGCCGCACCGTCCGGCATTGATGGTCGCGCTGACCGGATATGGCTCGACGGAGGACCGTCAGAGGGCCGCGGACGCGGGCTTCGACGGACATCTGGCCAAACCGATCGCGGTGCCGGAGTTGCTGGCATGGCTGTCCTCTGCCGCACGCGCCACCGAGCCGTCCTGATCGTGCAATCCCAGGGCGGGACGCATGCCGGGCTCAGTCGTCCTCGCAGTCGATGCCCAGCTGCCTCAGCACCCGGTTCCGCGTGAACCGGTCCTCGACGTCGTCGACCATCACGGTCAGCGAGGCTTTGCCCGCCGCGACGAATCCGCCGCCCGGCATGGCGACCGACACCACTTCGGCGATGAGCTTGCCTTCAGGACAGACCTTCGAGGCGAGCCGGATGCTCCCGACACCCTCCACATCGGTGCGGCGCAGGTACGCCTCGCCCACCACTCGCTCAACCGGCATGACTTGCCCTCCTCCCAATGGAGGCAAGTTTGCATCAGATTTTCCAGGTCAGCTTCGGCGGCGTGTCATCACTAGATCTTCCAACCGGCCTCCAGATTCAGGGGGTCGAGTTCGATCTTCACGTACTCGGTGAGGACCGTGTTCTCAATGTCCTGGACGATGACGACGAGGGTGGGTCTGGCGTTGCGCGCTGGCCGTTCGAACAGGCACTTGCTCGTGTCTGCCCTGGGATCGAGCAGCACCACGCGATCGTAGAGCGCGAGTGCCACCCCTCGCAGGTACTTCAAGTGCAGCTCAGGCATCTGGGAGGACCTCGGATTGTCCGTTCCACTGGCAAGGTGCATGCCGACCCATGCGTGGACCGCCTTCCATCCCTCCTGAAGGACCTGTGGCAGGCAGATCGTTTGCCTACAGCTGCTTACATCCTTCCTTGGAGTGACCATGTCAGCCAATCAGCAGAAGTGGAGCGCGGTCCCCATGACCGCCATGGAGCGTCGTACGGATAATTCCAGGCGCGAGGCGTACGAGCAGCGGGATCGCAGCAAGCGTCTGGGGATGGCCCCCGCCCAGACGAAGTCGGCCAGCAAGCTCGACGCCATCGAACCGGGCGGTGCCCGTTTCATCTGACGACCCGGCGGGTCCGCCTGAAGCCTCCTCGACATCCCGATCCGCTACGGAGCCGTGACTCGCGATTATTCTTTCAGCATGAAGCAATCCCTCGCTGCTAGCCTGGCCGTCGTGAGCGTTGGCGTTTTCGCGGACGCACCGGCTGAACGCAAGGACCTGCCGCTGTGGGAACTGGGCGCCGGCATCGGCGGCATCTCCCAGGTGGCCTACCCGGGCGCCGACGAGCAGGTGAGCAGGGTCGTGCCCTTGCCTTACGTCGTCTACCGGGGCAAGCGCCTGCGGGCGGAGGGGGAAGGCGCAGGTCTGCGGGCGATCCGCACGGAGACGTTCGAACTGGATGTCTCGGTGTCCGGGTCCTTGAGCTCGGGCAGCAAGTCTTTGAAGGCGCGCGAGGGCATGGCCAAGCTGCCGACCCTGGTGGAACTGGGCCCCGTCGGCCGCTGGTACCTGAATGGGCGCCAAGCCTCCCATCGCGTGACCTTCAAGATCCCGGTCCGAGGCGTCTTCGAGGCCAGCGACCTGGGCCGCCATCGGGGAATGGCGCTTGAACCGGAGATCGGGCTGGACCACCGGGCCGGTCCCGGGTGGAGCTACGCACTGGCCGTCAGTGCGCTGCTCGGCGACAAGCGGCTGGGGCGCACGTACTACGCGGTGACACCTGACGAGGCGCTTCCGGGGCGGCCCGCCTATGAGGCCGATGCCGGCCTCATCGCGTGGCGTCTCAAGGGGTCGCTGTCGCGGCAATTGAGCGAGGATGTCCGCATCTTCGGATTCGCGCGGATCGACAGCGTCGCGGGGTCGGCCAACCGGGACAGCCCGCTGGTGCGCCGCACGACGGGGGCCAGCGTGGGCGTCGGGCTCGTCTACACGTTCGGCCGATCGACTGCGCGCGCGGTCGATTGACCTGGCACCCGCGCACTGCTGCCTGCCGCGGACATCAAGCCACGTTCACCACCACCTTCCCGCGAATCTTCTGGCCCAGATGACCGCCGGTTTCCAGCGCGGTGTGCGCGGCACCCATCTCCGCCAGCGAGAAGGTCGCCCCGATCACCGGCCGGATCCGCTCGCGTTCCAGCAGCGCCTTCAGCGCCTGCAGCTTGCCCCGGTTCTGACGCGTGAAGACGAAGTGGTACTCCGCATTCACGCCCCAGGCGTTCACCAGGTTCTGCGGCGTGGCGATGTCCACGATGGACACGACCCGACCCCCGTCCGCCAGCACGAGCGGTGAACGTTCCAGCGTCGTGCCGCCGATGGTGTCGAACACCACGTGGACGCCTCGCGCGCCGGTCAGCTCTTTCACCTGCTCGACATAGTCAGCGGCCTCGTAGTCGACCGCCTCGTCAGCGCCGAGCGACCGCACGAAACCAGCCTGCGAGGCCCGGGCGGTGGTGATCACGCGAGCGCCCATCGTCTTCGCCAGCTGGATGGCGATGGATCCGACGCCGCCGGCGCCGCCGTGGATCAACACCGTCTCCGCGGGCTGCAGCCGCGCGCGCGACACCAGCGCTTCCCATGCCGTGCCGCCGACGAGCGTGATCGACGCCGCCTCCGCATGCGTGAGGTTGCGCGGCTTGTGCGTCACGAGCTCCTGCGGCACCACATTGAACTCCGCGTAACTGCCGCCCTTGGGTCCGAAGATCTTCGGCGTGTAGAACACCTCGTCCCCCGGCTTGAAGTCGTGGACACCTGCCCCCACGCGCTCCACCACCCCCGACACATCGTGTCCGATGACGGCTGGCAGCGGCACATGCGCGGGATAGTCTCCGCGACGGATCTGATAGTCGAGCGGGTTGACCGACGTGGCGACAACGCGCACCAGCAGTTCACCGGCGTCAACCGGCGGCACGGGGATGTCCTGCAGTTGCAGGTGTTCGACGCCGCCGAAGGCGGTCAGGACGATGGCTTTCATGGGAGGTCTCGAAGTTGACGATGGAACGTCCCGCAAAACTGAACGGGACATCGCCATTGTCATATCGACGTTTTGCGATACGTCGAGTCGAAGGATTTCACCCTGTCGCCGATCCTGGCAATCGCGCGAGGAAAACGGCGCCCCCTTCGACCGCCTAAACTCGGCGGCCCCTCCGACGCCTCCATCGATTCCGCCTATGCCCGAAGAAGTGCCGCTGGTTCGTGTGCTCGTGGTGTTGTCCAACACCCAGCGGCTGGACATCCTGCGCAAGTTGAAGACGCCGGCGCTGTTTCCGCCGCAGGACGAGGGGGATCCGGCGACCGACGGCGTCTGCGTCTCGTCGATCCAAGCCGGGCAGGGGCTGGCGTTTTCCACCACCTCCAAGTACCTCGCCGACCTGGCGGGCATCGGCCTGGTGACCATCAAGCGGATGGGCAAGTGGTCCTACTACAAGCGGGACGAACGCGCCATCGCGGCGCTCGCCAAGCGGCTCGCGCGGGAGCTGTGACCCTCCCGCCTGCAACAGCGCCGCGATGGCCGGGTCGTACTGCCCGTCGATCTGGATGTACAGCATCCTGCACGGCGCCAGCACGCTCACCTTGCCGGCGAGTCATGTGCCGATGCTGTCCCATCCGGGCGAGGTCAGCGAGTTCATCGACCGCGCGGCGCGGCAACTGCGGGATCGGCAGGAGGAGAAGTCGGCCGCGCACTGAGGGTGCATGAGCGGATCGTGCTGCCGCCAGCAGGATCGATCAGTGACTGTCCAGGACCGAATCGCCAACATCCCCCCGTTCGAACGCACCCCCGCTGCGGAGATCGGCTCGCCGATCGGCATCCGCCCGGCGCGGTGCGCTCTCCAATCCAACGGCCGGGGAATGACAGTGAAGCTGAAGCGACGGAACGCATTCATGGTGGTGCTCGGCCCGGCCGGCGGCATGGACGGCCGCGTGGTGTACGGCGCTCAGGACTGCAGCCCGCTGTCGCCCGCGTTGCCCGCGTTGCCCGCGTTGCCCGAGATCCTGCCCGCGTGGTCGCCGATCAAGCAGTTCGGCGGCCATCACACGGCTCGATGAACGTCGCCAGGGTTCTGTGTCCCCGTGAAGATCGGCAATCTCGAAGTCAGTCCCGCGAGCCCGCAGGAGGCCGATCCCGTGTTCGCCGATGTCATCGTCGTGCATCGCCATCCGCTCTTGCGGGCGGGGATCGCGACGGCGCTGTCGTCGGCGTTGATGCGCTGCGATGCCAGCGGCACGGTCGTGCCCGGCCCGACCGTTCGAGGCTGTCCGAAACTGCTCGTCGGCGATCATGACGACGCCGTGTTTGCGCTGCTGGCGCCGCGCGCCGCCGACGTGCCGGCCGTCGACGTCCGTCCGCATTGGCTCATCGTCACCTCGACGGTGACCAGCAGGCGGGTGCGCGTGGCCATGGCCGCCGGCGCGACGGGATACGTCCATGCCTCGTGCACGCTGGAGGAGCTTCGGGAAGCCGCGTGCACGGTCGCCGCGGGTCGTCGCTACCTGTGCCGCACGGCGGCCGCCGCCGTGGCCGAGGGCTGGCCGGGCGACGCCCTGACACCGCGTGAATTCGACGTGCTCACCATGCTCTGTGTCGGCCTGGACAACAAGTCCATCGGCCTGCGGTTGGGCATCGCGCCGGGAACGATCAAGACGCATGTGAAGACGCTGCTGCACAAGTTGAACGTCAACAGCAGGACGCAGGCCGTCATCGAAGCCATGCGTCGCGACCTGCTCGACGAATGGCCGACCGACCCGGCGCGTTCCTCTTTGCGCGACACAGTGTGGCAGTCGCCGGGGCTATAAACATTCGATTCGCACTCCTACCATCGCCGCTTCAGATGTGACGGGCGCCGCCATCGACGGCGGGACAGGCCCGTGCCATCACAGCACGGAAGGACGATGAATGTTTGATCTGCATGGCAAACGCGCCCTGGTGACCGGGGGCTCCCGCGGCATAGGCGCCGCCATCGCGCAGGCACTGGCCGAACACGGGGCCGATGTCGCTTTCACCTACGCCCGCTCGGAGCGCAGGGCCGCCGCGGTGGTGAAGTCCATCGAGGCGACGGGCCGCCGCGCCGTCGCCCTCCAGGCGGACAGCGCCGACCCGCAGGCCATCGCGCGATCGGTGGCCGACACGGTCTCCGCGCTCGGCGGGCTGGACATCCTGGTCAACAACGCGGCGCTCGGACTCAACGGCCTGATCGCCGACCTCGACCTCGACGCGTACCAGGCCATGATGGACGTCAACGTGCGGGGCCCGGTGCTGTTCTCCAAGGCCGCCATCCCGCATCTGGGCGAGGGCGGACGCATCGTCTCCATCGGCTCGGGCCTGGCCGAGCGCGTGCCGTTCCCCGGCGTCACCGCCTATGCCATGTCCAAGGCGGCGCTGCTCGCCCTGACCCGCGGGCTTTCGCGCGAGCTCGGTCCGAAAGGCGTCACCGTGAACCTGGTGCTGCCCGGATCCACCGACACCGAATCGAATCCGGCGGACGGCCCCGCCGCCGATTTCCAGCGGGGACTCACCTCCCTGGGACGTTTCGGTGAACCGCAGGAAGTCGCGAATGCGGTGGTCTTCCTCGCCAGTCCCGCCGCGAGCGTGATCACGGGCGCGGTCCTCGCCGCGGACGGCGGCGCCATCGCCTGATGGGCCCGTTCGCGCCCACGGAGGAATCACGCGTTGGACATTGAAGAGTTCCAGACCTTTGTCGAGGTCGCCGACGCCGGCGGCGTGTCGCCCGCCGCGCGGCGACTGGGGGTCGCGAAGTCCGTGATCAGTCGCCGGCTTCAGCGCCTGGAGGCCCAGCTCGGCGCGCAGCTGCTGGCGAGAACGACGCGCGGCGCCGCGCTCACCGAAGCAGGGACGGCGTTCCGGGATTACGCCGCGCGCATCGTCGCCGAGTACGAAGCGGCCACCGATGCCATCCGTCCCGCCGGCGATCTGCGCGGCCGATTCCGCATCGCCGCGCCCATCTCCTTCGGACCGACGCACCTCGCGCCCGTGCTGGCGGAGATGGCGAAACGCCATCCCCAGCTGCATCTCCATGCCAATTACAGCGACCGCACCGTCGACCTGATCGGCGAGGGCTACGACTGCGGCATCCGCGTCGGGCATCTGCAGGATTCGGCGCTGATCGCGCGTCGCGTGGGCAGCATCCACGGCAAGCTCGTGGCCAGTCCGGCGTACGTGGCGGCGCACGGCGCGCCGGAGACGCCGGACGAGCTGCTGAACCATCAGTCCCTGATGCAGGGCACGGAGAGCTGGCGCTTCATGGACGGCGACAAGGCCATCACCGTCCATCCGCAAGGACGCTTCAAGGCCGACAACCCCATCGCGCTCGCCGCCGCGGCGGTCGCGGGCATCGGCCTGGGTTATCTGTCCGACACCGTCACCGACGAACACATCGAGCGGGGCGCGCTGGTGCCGGTGATGACGCGTTTCCCGCCGCAGCCCGCCGGCATCTATGTGATCCGCTCGCGGAGCCAGCACCCCACGCGAAAGATCCGGGCGTTGATTGAACTCCTCGTGGAGTGGCTGGATCCCTCCCACTGACGCGGATCGCCAGGAAACACCGCGCTTTCAGACTGCCCATCGCATCTTCAGACAGTGCATCGCTCCGGGTCGCTGGACATACTGGTCGCGCAATGACACGCGCCGTCCATTGCCGCGAAAGCGCCAGGCGTCATGGCCATCCGAGGAGACCTGATGCGATCCGAATACCCCGTCGCCGAGGCGACGGCCTATCCCGTGGGACTGGTCTTTGATGTGTCATTCAAGGCGTTCTCCGTCCGGCTGAGCGTGCTTGCGGCCGACAGGCTCCGGTTCGAGATCGCCGACGGTCCTTTCGCCAAGTCGGAAGAGGTCGCGATCGTCGCCACCCCGATCCGTCCGGGACTGTTCCTCGTGAGCTGGATCGAGCACAGCGGCGCAACGGTGGTGCACGTCGAGGACTTCGCGAGCGGACAGCTGCATTCGCAGGCCACGCTGCCGGACGGCACCTTCCTCCGCATGGCGGGACCGCTGCGCGTCGTCGACGCGGGGAGTCATTGAATGAGCGGCAACATCGAACACAACAAGGCGCTGGTCCTCGAAGCGATGACGGCCTTGTTCCAGCGCCGGGACGCCTCGGCGGTCGAGCGCCTGTACGCACCCGGCTACATCCAGCACAACCCGTCCATTCCTCAAGGACGCGAGGCGCTGGCCGGGCTGGTGGCGCAGCTCCCGTCCGATCTCTTCTATGAGCCCGGCCTGATGGTCGCGGAAGGCGCCTACGTCGCGATCCACGGCCGCATCCGCGGCTGGGCGCCGACGCCGCAGGTCGTGGTCGACCTCTTCCGCATCGAGAACGGCCTGCTGGCCGAGCACTGGGATGTGCTGCAGGACGAGGTCACCACCGACACCACGCAGTCGGGCCTCTCGATGTTCTCGCCGGACGAGCGCACGACGCAGCTGCAACGGCAGCCCACATCGATCGCTTCGCCGCAGGTCGGCATCGGCAGCTCCGCCGCCAACGCCAACGCCAATGTCGAAGCCGTCGACTACGACGGCCTGATGCAGGCCAACCTGACGCAGGTCTTCGGTGAGCGGGACGCCGGCAGGCGTCTGGTGGCGATCCGGGGCATCTACGCCGCCGACGCGCTGCTGAACGAGCCTCACGCGACGGTCCAGGGCCATGCGGCGATCAACGACGCCGTGTCGGCGCTGCTGGTCGAGCTGCCGCCCGACTTCGCGTTCCGTGCCCGGGGCAAGGCGATCGGGCATCACGGCATCGGCGTCCTGCAGTGGGCATCGGGCCCGCGCGACGGCGCGGTCGCGGTCACCGGCATGGACGTCGCCCGGTTCCAGGACGGACGCATCCAGTCCCTGTCCGTATTCCTCCATCCCTCTCCCGACGCGTGAGCGTCAGCACCTTCAAGGAGTTTTCCATGGCCAAGACCGGTCTCCCCGCGCTGCTTCGTCCCGAAGACAGCATCGTCGTCCTGATCGACCATCAGCCCTACCAGTTCGCGAATCTCCACAGCCATGAGCCGACGATGATCACCAACAACGTGATCGGCCTGGCCAAGGGCGCGAAGGTGTTCAATGTCCCGACCATCCTGACCACGGTGATCGAGGAGCGCGGCGGCTACCTGATCAAGGGGCTGCAGGACGTGTTCCCCGATCAGAAGCCGATCAACCGCACCTTCATCAACACCTGGGAGGACCCTGCGGTCACCGACATCGTGAAGAAGAGCGGCCGCAAGCAGCTGATCCTGGCCGCGCTGTGGACGGAAGTCTGTCTCGCGATGCCGGCCATCCAGGCGCTGGGCGAGGGCTACGACGTGTTCGTCGTCACCGACGCTTCCGGCGGCGTGTCGGCGGAGTCGCACGACATGGCCGTGCGCCGCCTGGTGCAGGCGGGCGCCGTGCCGATCACGTGGTTGGCGGTGGTCGCCGAATGGCAGCGCGACTGGGCGCGCGAGGCGACCGCGGTCCCGCTCACGGAAGTGATCCGCGACCACGGCGGCGCCAGCGGCATCGCCTACGCCTGGGAAGTCCAGCTGCTCGAATCGGCGGCCAAGGGCGCGAAGGCCGGCAAGGCTGGCGTGTAAGGGTCAGGCCTCGCCACCATCACCGTCATCGTGGGCGGGGATCTGCTTGTCGACGATCCGACCGACGGCACGGGTGACATCGGCTTCGGCGAGTAGGCGATCCGCGACCACTCACGAGAGGGAGCCGAATGCTCGACAAGAAGCAGTATCACGAGGTGCTCCTCGGCCTCAAGGCGATCGCCACCATCGAGGCGACGCACAAGAGGCTGACGAAGATCGAGACCCTGACGCAGGACGCGCAGCTCAAGGCCCTGCTGAAGCCTTGCCTGGAGCTGCAGCACAAGGCCTTCGTCGTGGCGCAGATCCGCAAACTGCAGGGGCAGAAGAGCCAGTTGAACCTGGGCGTGGCACCGTACCGGGAGCTGGCCGCCTACTGTGAGCGCTGCATCGCCTCGGCGACGCCCGAGTGGCAGATCATCGCGACGCAGAACGGCTGGAAACGCTGAGGCCCGTCGCCCGTCACCTTGTCGCCACGAGGTTGGGCGTCTGGTCGAAGTACTCGCGCAGCAGGTCGGTCAGCACGCGGATCTTGCGCGCGGGATGCGAGCCCGGCGCGCGCACCACGTAGGCGCCGGCCGTCCGCAGCGGGTAGTTCTCCATGATGGGCACCAGGGCGCCGGACGCGAGATGGCTGTGCGTGAGGCCGTCGGGCAGATACCCGATGCCCAGCCCCGCGACGGCTGCGGCCGCCAGCGCTGTCCCGTTGTCCGCCTTGAAGCGGCCTTGCGGACGCACCGTGACGATCTGGTCGCCCTCCATGAACTGCCAGCTCTCGGTGCCTTGCAGGAGCGCTTCATGCGACAGGAGTTCCGTGGGATTCGTGGGCGCGCCGTGCGCCGCGATGTAGTCGGGGCTCGCCACCAGCTTCGCGTGGATGGACCCGAAGCGCGTCGCGATGAGGTTGGAGTCCGGCAGGTAACCGACCCGGATCGCACAGTCGTAGCCCTGCGTGATGAGATCGGCGAACTGGTCGCTGTAGCAGGTCTGGATGTGCAGCTGCGGATGCCGGCGCGCCATCTCCGCCAGCACCGGCGCGAAGTGCGTCGGGCCGAAGGACAGCGGCGCGGTGACGCGCAGTCGCCCGCGCAGGTCGCCGGCCGGCAGGACCGTCTCCCGGGCGATGTCGAGTTCCGCGCAGATCCGGGCCGCGTAGTCCCGGAAGGTCAGCCCCGCTTCCGTGAGCGCCGCGCCGCGCGTGGTGCGCGCCAGCAGCTGCACGCCCAGGTCGGCCTCGAGCCGCGCGAGGCGCCGGCTGACGATGGATTTCGCGACCCCCAGGCGGAGCGCGGCGGGGGTGATCCCGCCCGCGTCCGCCACTTCCACGAAGGTTCTCAGCTCATCCATGTCCATGTCGCGTTCCTCGTTGTGCAACACAGCTGCACGCGCAGCAGGACTACCGTACCACGGGGAGGAATGCGAACATCTTTCGATGCCCAGCCCGCCGCCCGAGCTTCCCGAGAACCTGCTGGACCGGAGGACCGCCAGCCGCGCGTGGAACGGGGTGCAGGTCGATCTGACCGAGTTCACCTGCGCGGGGCGCGTGCTGCATCAGATGCCGCATGGGCCGGAGACGCGGCTGGGCGTCATCGTGGAAGAAGTGGGCCGCGGCCGTTGCGAGCCGCGCCTGAAGGCGGACACGCCGTGCCCGGTCGGCTACAAGCCGCGCCACATGCACTTCGCGCCGGCGGGGATGGAACTCTGGGGCTACTCGGCGGACGTCCGTTTCGTGAAGGAGGTGAGCCTGAGCTTCGACATGCCCGCGCTGTGCGAGCGACTGGAGATTCCCTCGGGAACGGGGCTGCTGGACGTGCCGCGACTGCGCTTCACCGATGACCGGGTCTGGGCGCTGGCGAAGCTGCTGGGCGATGCCGTCGAGGACACGGACCCCGGCGCCCAGCTCTACGGCGACTCGCTGATCGCGGCGATGGCGGCCCGCCTGCTGGAGCCGCCCAAGCACGCGGACAAGGCGGCGGCCGGGCTGTCACCGCAGCAATTGAGGGATGCGATCAGCTTCCTGGATTCGCAGTTGCCCGCGCGCGTGGCCCTGTCGACCCTGGCCGCCTTGGCGGGCCTGTCCCAGTCGCACTACAGCCGCGCCTTCAAGGTGTCCACGGGCGTGGCGCCCTATCAATGGCAGCTGCAGGCGCGCATCGAGCGCGCGAAGGCACTGCTCGTGGGCACCTCCAGCTCGCTGGAAGACGTGGCGGAAGCCACCGGTTTCGCGGACGCGGTGCACTTCGGCCGCACCTTCCGCAAGCTCACCGGCGCGACGCCCGCGGCCTGGCGCGTGGATCGGCTGACCTAGCGCGCCGGGCCGGCTGATCTGGCTTGGCGCGGTCTTCACGCGAGCAGCTGCTGATGGGACAGCCGGCCCTGCGCGGCAAGGCGGCGACGCGGATCTGGTGCCGCTCGTGCGTGGCGCTGTTCGTCCGGGCACACGCGCGCTGATCTGCTTTCAAGCCGTTTCAATCCAAAACCCCATTTTTCTGAAAGCGCTTTCAGAATCCGGATTTCTTGCCTAGGATGGTGGTCGCAGGAGACAAGTACGGACCGGACGAGCGACGACAGAGCGCTGGCCGGGCCGCGCCCATCGGTGCCCTGCAGCCACCATCGAAACCTCTTGGAGATCTGGAATGGGATTGCAGAACCGCTTTGCGGCGCAGGGACTCCTGCGCGCCACCGCGCTGGGCTTGTTGGTCACTGCCGCCGCGCAGGCCAATGCCAGCGTGACCAACCCGACCATCGGCCGCCTGCTGTGGTCGGAGGAATTCAACGGATCGGCGCTGAACGCCGCGACCTGGACGCCGTACGACGGCAACGGCTGCCAGATCAATCTCTGCGGCTACGGCAATGCCGAGCTGGAGTACTACAGCCCGAACAACCTCTCGATCGCGGACGTGCCGTTCGAGCCCGGGACGCGGGCGCTGGCGATCCGCGCGCTGCGTCAGACCGTCGGCAGCAACGAGTTCACCTCCGGGAAGATCGACTCCTTCAACAAGGTGCAGGTCAAGTACGGGATGATCGAGATCCGCATGGCGACGCCGCAGCTGCAGACGGGTCTGTGGCCGGCGGCGTGGCTGCTGGGCACCAGCCCGCAGGCCTGGCCGCGCAAGGGCGAGATCGACATCGCCGAGCTGGGCCACAAGTCGTCGGCCTGGGCCGCGGCGGGCGCGCCGGGACCGGACTACTTCGTCGGCGCCAACGTGATCACCTGGGCGGAAGCCGCCTGCGTGCCGGGCAATGAATCCTGCGCGGCCTCGACGGCGTGGCAGACCAAGAACTGGTACAAGCCGACGACCTCGTTCGCGAACCGCTTCGTCAAGTACCGCTTCTACTGGACCGAGAGCCAGATGCGCTTCACCGTCGTCGACAACGACGGCGAGCACGACATGTACAACCAGCCGCTGCCGGTGAACACCGAGGCCCTGCGTGCACCGTACTACTTCCTGCTGAACCTGGCGGTGGGCGGCAACTTCACCGACGCGGCGAACCCGTCGCAGGTGACGGCGCCGCTGCCGGGCACGATGTACGTGGACTACGTCCGCGTGTACGAGCTCGACGGCAAGGGCGAGGTGAAGCTGGGCAACCAGACCGTGCCGGAAGCGGCCGGCAAGTTCGGCGTGTTCACGGACAACACGGCGATCACCAACAAGCTGGTGGCGGGCACCACGTCCGACATCTTCCTGTGGAACGGCGCGTCGACCGGCGCGGGCAACATCCAGCCGGCCGAGGGCACCAACGTCATCGCATGGAGCTACAACACGCCGGGGCAGTGGTTCGGCGGCGGCATCCAGGCGCGTCAGCTGCGTGACCTGACGAACTACCGCAACGGCAACCTGAAGTTCCGCATCAAGATCCCGGCGAACGTGTCGTTCAACATTGGCATCGGCGATACCTACACCAACCAGAACTGGGTGAACTTCCCGGCGAACACGACGGCCTTCGGCCTGGTGCGCAACGGCGAGTGGGCGACGGCGACGGTGCCGATCTCGACGCTGATCGGACCGAAGGTCGCGCTGCAGTCGATCGCGGACATCTTCATGTTCTCGGGCGACAACACCAAGCTGCCGGCGCAGGCCTTCCAGTTCGCGATCGACGACGTGTACTGGGACACGGGCACGACGACGCCGACCGATCCGAATCCGCCGACCACCCCGACGACCCCGGACGGCATCAGCCAGCCGACGGCGACCACGGTGAAGTTCTCGCAAGGGACGGGCACCTGGGCCGACGTGCACTACACGGTCAACGGCGGCGGCCAGCTGAACGTGCGCATGCTCAAGGAAGGCAGCGGCAACGCCTACACGGTGTCAGGTCTGAAGAAGGGCGACATCGTGCGCTTCAACTTCACGTACTGGGACCCGGCGCGCAACGGCGCGTACGACACGGCTCAACAGAGCTACACGCTGAAGTGAGCTGAAGTGAGCGCTTGAACGGGGCGCGCCGGAACTCTCCGGGGCGCTCCCTTCGACAGAGGTCTTGTCGCAAAGCCGCCTCCGGGCGGCTTTGTCATTGGGCGCGGGGTGGTCGCACGGCGTGGCGAAGAAAATTCTTGGCGCGCTGTAACCTCTGCGCCCGCTGCTGCGAATAGAAGGGTGCGGAACGCGCAGGAGCGCTCCGCTTCATCAACCTGAACCTTCTTTCGGAGTGCCCCATGATCAGCAAGACCCAATCCGCCGCCCTGGCCGCCGCCGCCGCGATGTTCGCCCTGTCCGTCCAGGCGGCGCCCGCCCCCCAGGGCAGCAGCGGCCTGGCCGTGGCTGCCAGCGACAAGGTGCACTGCTACGGCGTGCACGAGTGCAAGGGCAACGCGGACTGCAAGACCACGGAAAACGCCTGCAAGGGCCAGAACGCCTGCAAGGGCCACAGCTTCAAGGGCATGACCGCGGCGTCGTGCCTGAGCGCCGGCGGCACGATCGGCGATCTGGCCGCGAAGAAGTAAGCCTGTGGCGCCCGGACCCGCATCGCGCGTCGCGCGGACCAGCCCGGGCTTCGGCCTGGGGCTGCGCAGCACGCACTATCGAGACTTCCTCGAAGCGCCCCAGCCGGTCGACTGGCTGGAGGTGATCTCGGAGAACTACCTCGTGCCTGGCGGCAAGCCCTTGGCGATGCTGGACGGCATCCGCGCGACGTATCCGATGGTGATGCATGGCGTTTCGATGAACCTGGGCGCCGTGGCGGGCCTGGACGCGGACTACCTGCGGCAGCTGGCGTCGCTGGCCCGTCGCGTGGAGCCGCTCTGGGTGTCCGATCACCTGTGCTGGACCGGCGCCCACGGCCGCAACCTGCACGACCTGCTCCCCTTGCCCTACACCGAGGAGGCCCTGCGGGTGGTGGTGCGCAACATCGGTCAGGCGCAGGACGCGCTGGGCCGCAGGCTGGTGGTCGAGAACGTCTCCAGCTATCTGGACTACGCGGACTCCAGCCTGACGGAAGCGCAGTTCGTGGCCGAGGTGGCGCGACGTGCCGACTGCCTGCTGCTGGTCGACGTGAACAACATCCATGTGAGCGCCGTGAATCACGGATTCGATGCGCTCGCCTACCTCGATGCCTTGCCCGCGGAACGCGTGCAGCAGATCCACGTCGCCGGTCACAGCGACCACGGCGACCATCTGATCGACACGCACGACCAGCCGGTGGCCGAGCCGGTCTGGCAGCTGTACGCCGAGGCCCTCCGACGATTCGGCCCGGTGGCGACGATGATCGAACGGGACGACCACATTCCGCCGCTGTCGGGACTGCTGGAGGAACTCGACCAGGCCCGCGCGATCACCGCGACCCTCTGGCCTGGCGAAGGCGAAAGGAAGGCCGCATGAACACCTTCGAGTCGCCGCTTCAGCCGCTACAGCCGCTTCAGCCTGTTCAGCTCATTGACCTGCAGCAGTCGCTGCAGGCCTACCTGATCGGGCAACCCAGTCTGATCGACACGAGGCTGCGCCGGGGTCCCGGCATCGCCGCGGAGCGGCGCCTGTCCATCTACCACCATGCTTATCGCGCGCGGCTGCACGAGACGCTGGCGGACAGCCATGGGCATACGCGGAGATACCTCGGCGACGACTGGTTCGAGCGTGACGCGCTGGCCTTCATCGAGGGCCACGGGTCACAACATTTCAGTCTGCGCTGGTATGGCGCGGACTTCGCCGAGTGGCTGTCGCAGCGATGGCCGGACGATGGCGAGATCGCCGAACTGGCCGCGCTGGACTGGGCGCTGCGGAGCGCCTTCGACGCCGCCGATGCGAAGACGCTCACGATGGACGACCTCGCGTCGCTGGCGCCCGAGGACTGGGCCGAACTGCGACTCCATCTGCCGCCCAGCTATGCGCGCCTGAAGCAGTCCTTCAACACGCTGTCGCTATGGCAGGCGCTCGATGGCGACGAGACGCCGCCGGCCGCGCAGCCGCTGACGGCGCCGCTGGACCTGCTGATCTGGCGGCGCGGCCATTCGCCGCATTTCAGAAGCCTGAGCCCGCTGGAGGCTCAAGCGCTGGACGCACTGGCAGCGGGTCGCACGTTCGCCGAAACATGTGCGGTCCTCGCCGAAGCGCAGCCCGAGCTGAACGTCGCCGCGGAGATGGGCATGCTGCTGCGTCGCTGGGTGGATGAGGAACTGCTCGTTCGTTGAGGGCGCTCAAAGTCGATCAGCACGCTGACGTTAAGACGGCGTGAAAGAAGCGGGGCCTCGCGGGATGCGAGGCTTTTTTTTGTGTGCTTCGTGGGTGCGCTTCGGGTGGGTCTCAGGGTTAGCCCCCGATCCTTCCGTCAGAGGTAAAGGTCGCAACGCCAGGTTGATTGATCGGGTCGGGTGCCGCTTTGACACTCCGCCGCAAACCGCCACCCATGGCGGACCTGGAGACAAGCATGACCCTGACTCGACGCCAGTTGATGGGTGCCGCCGCCGGCACTGCCGCAGCCGTCTGGCTGCCCACCGCGCACGCCCAAGCAAGCGCGCTGAAGATCTCCCACCAGTTCCCCAGCGGCACGCTGACCGAGGGCGACTTCCGCGACCGCCTGTGCCGTCGTTTCGCCGCGGAGGTGGAGAAGCGCTCCGGCGGCGCGCTCAAGGCGGCGGTCTATCCGGGCTCGTCGCTGATGAAGACCAACGCCCAGTTCTCGGCGCTGCGCAAGGGCGCGCTGGACATGAGCCTGGTGCCGCTGTCCTATGCCGGCGGCGAGGTGGGCGAGACCAATGCGGGACTGATGCCGGCGCTGGTGCCCAGCTACGAGCAGGGCGCAGCCTGGAAGACGGCGGAGGTCGGCAAGCTGCTGTCCAAGGTGCTGGACGACAAGGGCGTGATGATCGTCAGTTGGGTCTGGCAGGCCGGCGGCGTGGCCAGCCGCGCGCGGCCGCTGGTGACGCCGGACGATGCCAAGGGCCTGAAGGTCCGCGGCGGCAGCCGCGAGATGGACATGATGCTGAAGCAGGCCGGCGCGTCGGTCATCACGCTGCCGTCCAACGAGATCTACGCGGCGATGCAGACCGGCGCGATGGATGCGGCGATGACCTCGTCGACCAGCTTCATCTCCTTCAAGCTGGAGGAGATCGCCAAGCACCTGACCTCGGGACGCGAGCGCACCTACTGGTTCATGCTGGAGCCGCTGATGATCTCCAAGGAGGTCTTCAACAAGCTGCCGAAGGCGCAGCAGGACATCGTGATGGGTGTGGGCGCGGAGCTGGAAGTGTTCGCCCGGGATGCGGCGAAGGCCGATGACAAGGCGGCGGCCGCGATCTATGCGAAGGCCGGGGCCAAGGTCTACGACATGGACGAGGCGACGCTGAAGAAGTGGCAGGCCATCGCGCGCGACACCGCGTGGAAGGACTTCGCCGACAAGAACGAGTCCTGCGCGGCCATCCTGAAGGCCGCCCAGAAGCTGCTGTGAGGACGGGATGAGCCACGGCTTTGAACTGAAGCCGGCGGTGGCCGGCATCGACCCCGACACGCCGGCGGTGCTGATGCCGCTGGCGCGGCTGCTGCACTTCTTCAACCACGCGATGGTGGTGCTGGGCATGGTGGCCTTGCTGGTCGCGTCCTGCGTGCTGACGTACAGCGTCGTGTCGCGCTATGTGATGAAGGCCTCCACCGACTGGCAGGACGAGGCGGCGGTGTTCTGCCTCGTCGGCGCGACTTTCATGTGCGGTGCGTTCGTGCAGTCGCTGCGCGGGCATGTCGGCATCGAGGCGATGGCGGGGCTGCTGCCGCGGGCGGTCAACCGGCTTCGCCTGGCGCTGGTGGACCTGATGTGCACGGCGTTCTGCGCCTTCTTCGCGTGGAAGTCGTGGACGCTGTTCCACGAGGCCTGGGTGGAGGGGCAGACGACGTCGTCGTCCTGGGCGCCGCCGCTGTGGATCCCCTACGGTCTGATGGCCGCGGGCATGACGCTGCTGAGCCTGCAACTGCTGGTGCAACTCATCGCCCGCATCAACGGGCTGTTCAAACCTCACCAAGGAGCGGCGGCATGAGCATGCTCGTCCTCGGCTCGCTGTTCGGGATCGTCACCCTGCTGTTCATGTTCTCGGGCGCACCGATCGCGTTCGCGCTCGGCAGCGTGGCGGTGCTGTTCATGGCGCTGTTCATGCCGGCGTCCGCGCTGGACACGGTCACGCAGAACGTCTACGAGGAGATGGCCAGCATCACGCTGCTCTCCATTCCGTTGTTCATCCTGAAGGGCGCGGCGATCGGGAAGTCGAGAGCGGGGCAGGACCTGTACGCGGCGATGCACGTCTGGATGGGGCGCATCCCCGGCGGACTGGGCATCGCGAATGTCTTCGCCTGCGCGCTGTTCGCGGCGATGGCGGGCTCCAGCCCGGCGACGTGCTCGGCGATCGGCAGCGCTGGTATTCCGGAGATGCGCAAGCGTGGGTACTCGCCGGGTTTCGCGGCCGGCATCATCGCGGCCGGCGGGACCTTGGGCATCCTGCTGCCGCCGTCGATCACGATGATCCTGTACGCGGTGGCGGCGGAGCAGTCGCTGGGCCGGTTGTTCCTCGCGGGCATTGCGCCGGGCTTGCTGTTGGTGGCGCTGTTCGCCGTCTACGCGGCGCTGCGCTACCGCAAGGAATACGCGCTGGCCGAGGCCGAATTCAATCGGACGGGGGCCGCCTCGGCGTTGCTGTCGAAGGAGACCTTCACCACGCGTCAGAAGTTCGAGATGCTGCCTCGCGTCGTGCCCTTCGTGCTGCTGCTGATCGGCGTGATGGTGGCGCTGTACGGCGGCTTCGCGACGCCGTCGGAGACGGCGGGTCTCGGCGCGCTGCTGGCGCTGGCGTTGATCGCCGGCATCTACGGCGTCTGGCGGCCGCGTGATGTGGCGCCCATCCTCACGTCGACCTTGAAGGAGTCGACCATGCTGATGTTCATCATCGGCATGTCGCTGCTGTTCTCGTACGTGATGAGCTACCTGCACATCAGCCAGGCGGTGGCGGAGTGGATCGTCGGCATGCACCTGTCCAAGTGGGTGCTGCTCGCCGCGGTGCTGCTGATGGTCATCCTGCTGGGGTTCTTCCTGCCGCCGGTGAGCATCATCCTGATGACGGCGCCAATCATCCTGCCGCCGCTGAAGGCAGCAGGGTTCGATCTGATCTGGTTCGGGATCCTGATGACGATCGTGATGGAGACGGGGCTGATTCACCCGCCGGTGGGGTTGAACATCTTCGTGATCAAGAACATCGCGCCGGATATCGACTTGCGGGACATCATCTGGGGGGTCTTGCCGTTTGTCGTCCTCATGCTGCTGGCAGTGCTGTTGATCTGCATCTTCCCGAGCATCGCGACGGGGTTGCCGGATTTGGTGATGGGGAAGGTGGCCATACCGCACTGATCGCTCGGAAATTGAATGAGAGTTTGAGGTCCGCGAGTGGTGGTCGGCAGCTGCGCCCAGCACGCAGTCAAGCGGGGTTTCCGCAGCCGTTGAGCGCGGCGCCGTCCGCGCGCGCTTGGTCCCTCGACTTCTCGCACCGCAAGATCGGTTGCAGACGATAAGAGCATTGTGTTGGCGGGGCAGGTCTTGAGCCGGAAGCACGTGTTGTTGTCGATGTTCGCGCCGGTGCGCGAACATCGCTCACAATTCAGGCTCTATGCCGCTTGAGATAGCCTTTCTGACGAGAGAGTTGCGCACCGCCTGTGAAAGTCCAGCGAGGGCCAAGCGGGAGCTTGGAGAGTCGGGTAGCAGGGCGTTGCGAAGAGTCCTGGCTGATATGAATGCGGTCG
Organism: Mitsuaria sp. CC2; assembly: GCF_048957715.1. NCBI lineage: Bacteria > Pseudomonadati > Pseudomonadota > Betaproteobacteria > Burkholderiales > Sphaerotilaceae > Roseateles > Mitsuaria sp. CC2. Next base: position 38,873 of record NZ_JARVXN010000035.1, read on the forward strand.
AAACCGTCGCAGAACTGTTTGAGATGGGATTGGGAATTGAGAATTGCGCGCAGGAGCACGGGATGCTACGGTTTGAGTTGAGTGGCGGGCGAAGCCTCTACTGCAGCGCAAACCACCAGCGTATGCCAATGAACGGCGAAGCGATTGACTGGACTAGCGTGACGAGGCTCAAGATCGTTTGCTTCGGGAGCGACAAGTGACCCTGTCGGCTGAATTTTCTCCAGCTTGGGCATCACCCCCAGGAGAGACCGTCCGCGAAATGGCGCAGAAAAAGGGCCTAACGCAAGCCAATGTCGCTAGCGCTATTGGCGTTTCAGAACACGATCTTTCTCGGATGTTGGATGGAGAGCTGCCTATAACCGAAGCGCGAGCCGAGAGGCTCTCCGCGTATATCGGAGCCAGCCCAAAGTTCTGGCTGACGCGAGAGGCTCAATACCGCAGCGCTCTCCAGGCCATTCAGGACGACAGCCGGATGTGGGTCTCGAGCCTTCCTTTTGCCGACATGGCGAAGTTCGGTTGGCTTGAGGCTGCCAGTACTCCAGCGGAGAAGCTTCGCCATGCATTTGACTTCTTCGATGTGTCGAGTGTTGATGAGTGGCGGGATGCTTGGCTCTCGGAGCGAGCAGGCCTGACGGCATACAGAACGTCCCCGGTGTTCGGCATGCAGGCCGCCGCCGCCGCCGCTTGGCTCCGACAAGGCGAATTGGCCGCTGCTCACATGCAATCAGAACCCTGGTCACGAGAGCACTTCGAGCGACTGTTGCCGGATCTGAAGTCACTAACCAGGGTAGAGAGACCCTCAGATTTCATTCCGCAGCTTCAGCAGAAGTGCGCTCGTTGCGGCGTTGCTGTAGTGCTGATTCGAGCTCCCAAAGGATGCCCGGCGAGCGGTGCGACCAGAGTCCGAAATGGGCAAGCGATTCTTCAACTCAGTGCGCGATATTTGCGGGACGACAGTTTCTGGTTCACGTTCTTCCACGAGGCGGCTCATCTGATTCTTCACGAGGATCGGTTGTTCTTGGAGTGGTCAGAGGACCAGCAGCTCGATCAGAGGGAAGAAATAGAGGCTAACGAGTTTGCGGAGCGGTTCCTGATTCCTCCTTCTCAGGAAGCAGCATTACGATCGCTCCCTCATGAGTACAAGAGCATCATGAGGTTCGCACGTAATCTCTCCATTTCACCCGGCATTGTGGTTGGCCAGCTCCAGCATCGAGGACTGGTTCCACGCGAAAAGCTCAACTTCCTGAAGAAGCGCTATACCTGGGAGTGATCGATGCCTGCTACCCCCGGAATGGAAGATACCGATTGGGGCTTTTTTGCCAGTTGCACATCGCATCTTCCATGACCTGCATGCCCACGCCAAGATGCTTTTCCAGTGCTGCAACGCGCGTCTCCAGAATCCGAGCGCCGGTGTTGGAATCGATCTGACCGTCGAACAGAAGACGTGCGCCTTTCTTCGGGCCCGTGGCCTCGTTCATGTAGGTTGAGTCGGCATCGATAGGCGCGAGTCCGATCTTGGCAAGCATGGTTAGGTAATCAAATCGCCCGGTGCGTCCGAAGCTCATAACGGCAGCCATTGAGTCATAGAGCAATGAAAAGGCTTGTCGCGGGTTGCCCTTGGCCTGTGCCAGCGCATCGGCAATCATCTTGTCATGTGACCCGTGCGCCTTGACCCAATCAACGTAGGTCTTGACGACCACTGCGGTGCCGCGCCGACCTACCTTGAGTGATTCATATTTTCGGTGATTGCCGAACTTTCCAAGAATCGAGATTCGATTGTCTTCAAGCCAATCGCCATACGCCTCTGGATCGGCTGCAACGCGGGCCCAAGACCAGGGCGCAGCCTCGTAAGCGCCGTACAGTTCTCGTGCTAGTAGCCACTCGGTTCGCAGATTCCTACCGCAGTGAGTAGCGAGGAAGGTTAGCCAGTACGCTTCTTCACGCTGTTCTCTCATCATGAGCACTGCTGCCTTGATGGGGTCGAACAGCTCGCTCTTCGGATCGGCGCGTAGGTGGCTGATATGTCGTCCCCTGATCGTGTGCACGTAGTCGACTCTCTGGATGCTGTCGATGAGCTGCGCCACGAATGCTAGGAGGTTCTCTACGGGGACGATGCCGGTCAGGGGCATTTGTTCCCGATGGAATAGCATCAATTGCGTTTCGAGTTCTTGCGATCGACGCGTCTTCTCATGGCCTTTCATGTCGATCCCTTGGTTGAGGCTGGCTGTTCATCGAAGAACGACAGCTGGTCCTTTTCGGTGGTGAGCTTGTAGCGCTTCTTGATGTACGTCGAATAGACGTCATCGTTGAGGCGTCGTCTCAACCGTCTGATCTCGTTCTGGTTGTTGGGCGTTTGACCAGCCTTGTAGATTGAAAGCAAGTCGGCCAAATCTGCCCAGTAAGGATCCATGGAGTCATTGGGATTCGCTGCAACGCCGTGACCTGTACGCACCTGCCTCTCGAATCTGACGAGACTCTTAACCGCCTTCCACGGATCTCCATGTGGCATTGGAGGCATCGGACGACGAAGTTGCCAGCCTTCGCCCAAGTATCTGAACGCCTTTTCGTGGTGCTCCTCGTACAAGTGCAGACTACCTACAGAGTGCTTGTATTCGCCCAATTCGATGTCCAGTGATCTAGCGACCAGTTCCTGAAGCATCGTGAAGGTGAACACGTCATGCGGCAGGCCGAGCCAAGCGTCGTTGGAGCGCATGGACGTCATCATGTGTAGCCGGTCGCCGCGCACTAAAAACTGCAGCGTACAGGTGCAAGGAATGTCTAGATGGGGTTCGAGCGTGTCAGTGCGATCGAACAGTTGCAGCACGGCTTGTCGCGAATCGCGCTTGTCCTTCAGCAGCTGAATGACGCGGTCAACTTGGTCATCCGGGCGCTTGCCGAAGAGACGTGGCCCATAGGCTCCGTGGATGGTCTTCTTGTCGTCGGAGAAGTCGCCGTAGTGTGGGATGTAGTGCGTAATGAAATCCAGCCGATTGCTCCCGGCGAGAATCCAAAGCAGCTCACCCAGGCAACTAAAGAGGATGCCTCGCGACTCAGATCTGCTCAAACGTACTCTCGGCGCAGAGAGCTTCAGGAGCGTGCCGCTGATCTCTCGCGCTGGTCCTTTGGTGGGCTTGATGGCCGTGCCCCGCGTGAGAATCTGCTTGTAAACCTTGAACAGCAGGTCGTCGAGTGAGTCGGCCGTAACGTACACGACGTTCTCGCCGCTTTATGCGAAGAGACAAAGCTGAGAGCATTCGGCCGTCTCCTCCTCGCGGTTGGACTGAATGACTCTTCGGCCAATCTGGACGGCTTCTCTAGCTGTAATGGCTACCGCGCCATTGTCAAGCGCGCGCTCGCGTTGACTAGCTGTGACGTCGTAGTGGGGGTGGCGCGCACCGCGATGAAAGGCGCGCGCAGGCACGCCAATACTGGCCGCGAATCCGTGTAATTCCTGGATGCTGTCCGCCATGAGGTGGAACCACGCATATCCGTGCTTCTGGACCTCGGCGTCGTCAACGTACACCACTTTTTTATCTCCCCTTGGCGGAATTTAGCACGCGCAATGAGGATTGAGGTGATGGCCTCGGGTTAACTAGATGTCTGCGGCGACACGGTCGGGCGAGCGAGCGCCTCCTTGCGAGTGAGCTTGCCCGCCATCGTCGGAATGACGATAAAGCGAAGGCTCCGCACGAACCTCGATTCGCCACCCGCATTCACTTTCGCGCCCTCCGGCATATTCGCGTGCACTCGCGCCATGGCCTTCTCTGCGAGGTCGAGCAGGTTTCCGGATTTGTCGACGACCTCGCTCACGATGCGCTCGGCGGTGCGAGCGCTTAGCCCCAATTCAACGCCGGCTTTTATGACGATGTCGCGATTGATGTCGTGGAAGGTCTTCGCGCCGTCGACTGGAATGGTCATCCGCACATGCGGCCAGATCGCGTCTTCGTCTGCGACGGCCTTCGTGTAGAAGTAGCCTGTCGCAATCAAGTCGTAGTGCGGAGCGAGCTCGATGCCCACATCGGAAACGAAGAATGACAGGTTCTTCAGGTGGTTATCGTCGTTGGCGATGAGGATGTTGAAGACGAGCCAGCGGAAGAGTGCCGCACGCGTCTTTGCCTTGTTGGTGGTCGCCGCAATGATGTCCTTCAACGCGGCGATGCCAGCGCCTGAATGCTTGTAGAGCCGACTCTTGTTCAGCAACTGGCAGGCGTCGATGATGTGCAGGCGGTCCACGCTAAGTTCGGGTACGCCTGAGTCGCTCAGCCCGCGCTTCACCACCCGACGATCAAAACGCTGAATGATGTAGACCGGCTCTGGCACGTATCGGATGTCGACGTTCGGAACGTCGAGCTTCGCCTCGCCGGCCATGAGCATCGTCAGGTATTCATTCATCACCGAAGCCGGATAGGTGTTCGGGTCCGGATGACTCGGCTTCAGGATGTGCGTCGATGCTGTGGCGCCTTCGGGCTCGTAGAGCTTTCCGTCAACATAGGTGACAAGCATCTTGTGCTGCGCACCCGCAAGCGACATCCGTTTCGGCGCCTGGTGGGTGAGCGTCTCCCTCGGAATGTTGGCGATGCGCTTGTTCAACTCCTCGTCGGACAGCGGGCGCAACTCGCGTGCTTGCGGCAGCGGCTCATTCGGCGGAAGCAGTGTGAGCGAGCCCGCGGACTCCGCGCCCAGGTATTCCAGGAGCCCGAAGGCATCCTCGCCCTTGATCTGCGCCTCTTTGCTGATGGCTTCTCGAAGTCGCTCTTCCGGAAGCAGGTTGTCGAAGAACCACTGGACGGGGCGGGTCGTGCCTCCGTCGACGATGGGCTCTTTCGAGCGAGGCAGGCCGGGCGCCAAGGCAAAGCCGTCGGGCGCGTCGACCCATGCCGGGTCGTATTGAAGCGTCCAGATGTCGTCGCCCTCGAAGAGCTCTCCGATCAGACGCGTTCCGATGAAGATGTTCAGACTCCTCATGGGCTCTTCTTCTTTTCGCTTGTTCGCTGCGTTTCGAGCTTCTGCAAGATCGGCTCGACCGCATCAGGGAGGTTGATAGTCAAGGTGATGCCCAGCTCGTCGAGCAACTGGAGCAACTTGCCGAACTGCATGGTTGCCTTGCCTCGCTCCGCGTCCACTGCAAACTGCTTGCTGACGTTGGCCATCCCGGCAAGGTCGTCCTGGCGCACCTTCGAGTGCTTCCGCACGGCTCGGATGACGGAGCCCAGTTCTTCCGGGGATCTGATGGAACGCTTCATCGCTTGCTCAATTTATGCCTACGCTCGTAGACATTATTGGCATTCGCAGGGTTCAGATCAAGAAAATTCCTGCGCTCGTAGGCATTTGGCGCTTTGATCGACTGGATGGCGGTGAAAAGTCTAGGCTCGTAGGCATTCGAGCCAAAATACAAGTCGTAAATCAAAAAAGTCTTCGCTCGTAGACTTTTGTGAAATCTAGAGCAAATCGACTGCTTCGACTTCACAACCTTCGCAAACGCCCCTGCTTCTCTTCGCAACCCATCGCAACTTCATCGTTGCCCCCCAGCCCATCCGCTGCGAACATTGTGAACTTCCCCATTTCACAACTTGCAATGGACTGGCCTTCAGCGCTGTCGAGCGCTTCTTCGACGGAGATGCTCCGCAGCGAGCTGGTGCTCCCGAGGCACGCGAACCACTACGGCACCCTGTTCGGCCCTGAGGCGCTCTCCTGGCTCGGCCAGAACGCGCACATGGTGGCCGCGCGCTTCTGCCACGAGGACATCGTCATGGTGGCCGTGAAGGACGTGCAGTTCCTCGCCCCGGTCCCCGTGGGCTCCGTCCTCCACATCCATTCCCGCGTCTCCCGCGTCGGCGGCACCTCGATGACCGTCGAGGTCCACGCCCGCATCGACAATGCGGCCCCTTCCGACGTCCTCCGCGCGACCTTCGAGATGGTCGCCGTCGACGGCGGCAAGCCCTGCCGAATCACCCCTCGCACCGCGCCCGCCGGGCAGCCGCTACCCTCGATGCCATCGGGCCAGGCCTGAGCCTGCCCGTCCAGCTTTTCCCCAAGATTCCACTTCCAGGAGACATCCCCATGAGCGACACCACGACCGCGAACGCGGCAGCCGCCCCCGCCTTCAAACCCAAGAAGTCCGTCGCCCTGTCCGGCGTCGCCGCCGGCACCACCGCCCTGTGCACCGTCGGCCGCACCGGCAACGACCTGCACTACCGCGGCTACGACATCCTCGAACTCGCCGAACGCTGCGAGTTCGAAGAGATCGCCCATCTGCTCGTCCACGGCAAGCTCCCCAATGCCGCCGAGCTGCGCGGCTACAAGGCCAAGCTGAAGTCGCTCCGCGGCCTGCCCGCCGCCGTGATGGACGCGCTCGAAACCCTGCCCGCCAACGCCCACCCGATGGACGTGATGCGCACCGGCGTCTCCGCCCTCGGCTGCTCGCTCCCGGAGAAGGACGACCACAACCTGCCCGGCGCCCGCGACATCGCCGACAAGCTGATGGCCTCCTTCGGCTCCATGCTGCTGTACTGGTACCACTACAGCCACAACGGCCGCTCCATCGAGGTCGAAACCGACGACGACTCCATCGGCGCCCACTTCCTGCACCTGCTCCACGGCGAACCGCCCTCGGAAAGCTGGGAACGCGCGATGCACACCTCGCTGATCCTCTACGCGGAGCACGAGTTCAACGCCTCCACCTTCACCGCCCGCGTGATCGCCGGCACCGGCTCCGACATGCACTCGGCCATCGCCGGCGCCATCGGCGCCCTGCGCGGCCCGAAGCACGGCGGCGCCAACGAGGTCGCCTTCGAGATCCAGAAGCGCTACGACACCCCCGACGAGGCCGAGGCCGACATCCGCCGCCGCGTCGAGGCCAAGGAGGTCGTCATCGGCTTCGGCCACCCCGTCTACACGGTCTCCGACCCCCGCAACGAGGTGATCAAGAAGGTCGCCCGCGAACTGTCGAAGGAAGCCGGCTCGACCAAGATGTTCGACATCGCCGAACGCCTTGAGAAGACCATGTGGGACGCCAAGAAGATGTTCCCCAACCTGGACTGGTTCAGCGCCGTCAGCTATCACATGATGGGCGTGCCCACCGCCATGTTCACCCCGCTGTTCGTCATCGCCCGCACCAGCGGCTGGTCCGCCCACGTCGTCGAACAGCGCCAGGACAACAAGATCATCCGACCCAGCGCCGTCTACACCGGCCCGGAAGACCAGGTCTTCGTCCCGCTGGCCCAGCGCCCCTGAGGCCACGGCCCCGACACGGCGCGCTCGACACGTCGACCCGGACGGACCGGGTCGCCCGTCGACCGCCACGAACGCGATGACCGCATGAGAGAAGTTTCAGCAATGCCAGCCACGACGCCCGCATCCACCATCGCCTCGGCGATCCCGCTCAATGAGCAATGGCGCAAGCCGCTGGCCGGCACCGCCCTCGACTGGTTCGACGCGCGCGCCGCCGTCGAGGCGCTGCGCCCCGGCGCGTGGGACCGCATGTCCTACACCGCCCGCGTCCACGCCGAGAACCTGGTGCGCCGCTGCGAACCCGCCGCGCTCGACGAGTGCCTGCTGCAGCTCGCCGACGGCAAGGCCGATCGCGACTTCCCCTGGTACCCGGCGCGCGTGGTCTGCCACGACATCCTGGGCCAGACCGCGCTCGTGGACCTGGCCGGCCTGCGCGACGCGATCGCCGATCAGGGCGGCGATCCCGCGAAGGTGAATCCGGTCGTGCCAGTGCAGCTCATCGTCGACCATTCGCTGGCCGTCGAGTGCGGCGGCTTCGATCCGCAGGCCTTCGAGAAGAACCGCGCCATCGAGGACCGCCGCAACGAGGATCGCTTCCACTTCATCGAGTGGTGCCGCACCGCCTTCCGCAACGTCGACGTGATCCCCCCGGGCAACGGGATCATGCATCAGATCAATCTGGAACGGATGTCGCCGGTCGTGCACGTGGACCGCGGCGTGGCCTATCCGGATACCTGCGTCGGCACCGACTCCCACACGCCCCACGTCGACGCGCTCGGCGTGATCGCCGTCGGCGTCGGCGGACTGGAAGCGGAGAACGTGATGCTCGGCCGCGCGTCGTGGATGCGCCTGCCCGACATCGTCGGCGTCGAACTCACCGGCCGCCGCCAGCCCGGCATCACCGCCACCGACCTGGTGCTCGCGCTCACCGAGTTCCTGCGCAAGGAGAAGGTCGTCGGCGCCTACCTGGAGTTCTACGGCGAAGGCGTCTCCGGACTCACGCTCGGCGACCGCGCCACCATCTCCAACATGGCGCCCGAATACGGCGCGACCGCCGCGCTCTTCGCCATCGACGAGCAGACCCTGACCTACCTGCGCCTCACCGGGCGCGAGGAAGCGCAGGTCCAGCTCGTCGAGACCTACGCCAAGGCCGCCGGCCTGTGGTCAGGCGAAGGCAACACGCTGTCCGGCGTCGTCTACCCGCGCGTGCTGAAGTTTGACCTGGCCAGCGTGGTCCGCAACATGGCCGGCCCGTCGAACCCGCACCGCCGCCTGCCGACCTCCGCGCTGACCGAGCGCGGCATCGCCGGCCCGTGGACCGAAGAACCCGGCCGCCTGCCCGACGGCGCCGTGATCATCGCGGCCATCACCAGCTGCACGAACACGAGCAACCCGCGCAACGTCATCGCCGCCGCGCTGCTGGCGCGCAATGCGCGACGCCTCGGCCTGACGCGCAAGCCGTGGGTCAAGACCTCGCTGGCGCCCGGCTCGCGCGCGGTCACGCTGTACCTGGAGGAAGCCGGCCTGCTCGGCGATCTGGAAGCGCTGGGCTTCGGCGTCGTCGCCTACGCCTGCACCTCGTGCAACGGCATGTCCGGCGCGCTGGATCCCGCCATCGATCGCGAGATCGTCGAGCGCGACCTCTACGCCACCGCCGTGCTCTCCGGCAACCGCAACTTCGACGGCCGCATCCACCCGCGCGCCAAGCAGGCCTTCCTGGCCTCGCCGCCGCTGGTGGTCGCCTACGCGATCGCGGGCACCATCCGCTTCGACATCGAGCGCGACGTGCTCGGCGTCGTCGAGGGCCGCGAGATCCGCCTGAAGGACCTCTGGCCGGAGGACGACGAGATCGACGCGCTGGTCCGCGCCAGCGTGAAGCCCGAGCAGTTCCGCAAGGTCTACGAGCCGATGTTCGCGATCACCGCCGAGGCCGCGACGGCCACCGAGCCGCTGTATGACTGGCGCGCGCAGTCGACCTACATCCGCCGCCCGCCCTACTGGGAAGGCGCGCTGGCCGGCGAACGCACGCTGCGCGGCATGCGCGCGCTGGCCGTGCTGCCGGACAACATCACCACCGACCACCTGTCGCCGTCCAACGCGATCATGATGGACTCGGCCGCCGGGGAGTACCTCTTCAAGATGGGCCTGCCGGAGGAGGACTTCAACTCCTACGCCACCCACCGCGGCGACCACCTGACCGCGCAGCGCGCCACCTTCGCCAATCCGACGCTGAAGAACGAGATGGTCCGCGGCGCCGACGGCGAGGTGCTGGCCGGCTCGTTCGCGCGACTGGAGCCCGAGGGCCAGGTCATGCGCATGTGGGAAGCGATCGAGACCTACATGGACCGCCGCCAGCCGCTGATCATCATCGCCGGCGCGGACTACGGGCAGGGCTCGTCGCGCGACTGGGCCGCCAAGGGCGTGCGCCTGGCGGGCGTCGAGGCCATCGTCGCCGAAGGCTTCGAACGCATCCACCGCACCAACCTGATCGGCATGGGCGTGCTGCCGCTGGAGTTCCTCGCGGGAACGTCGCGTCTCACGCTCGGCCTGGACGGCTCGGAGACCTATGACGTGTCCGGCGCGCTGTCGCCGCGCGCGACGCTGACGGTGATCGTCCATCGCCGCAACGGCGAGCGCGTCGAGGTGCCGGTGCGCTGCCGCCTCGACACCGCCGAGGAGGTCGAGGTCTACCAGGCCGGCGGCGTGCTGCAGCGCTTCGCCCAGGACTTCCTGGCGGCGGCGGAAGCGGCCTGAGCAGGACAGGACAGGGCAGGGCGCTGAAGGATCTGTGAAAGGCCTTTGGCGCCCGCAACAACGACGGAAGCAGTCATGAGTTTTCTCCCTCAAGTGAAGATCCCCGCGACCTACCTGCGGGGCGGGACCAGCAAGGGCGTGTTCTTCCGCCTGGACGACCTGCCCGAGGCCGCGCGCGTGCCCGGCGCCGCGCGCGACCGGCTGCTGATGCGCGTCATCGGCAGCCCCGATCCCTACGGCAAGCAGATCGACGGCATGGGCGGCGCGACGTCCAGCACCAGCAAGACGGTGATCATTTCGCGCAGCACGCGGCCCGGTCACGACGTCGACTACCTGTTCGGCCAGGTGGCCATCGACACCGCGCTGGTCGACTGGTCCGGCAACTGCGGCAACCTGTCGGCGGCGGTCGGTCCGTTCGCCATCCAGGCGGGCTTCATCGACGCGGCCACGCTGCCGCGCGACGGCATCGCGACGGTGCGCATCTGGCAGGCCAACATCGGCAAGACCATCGTGGCGAAGGTCCCGATGCGGGACGGGCAGGTGCAGGAGAGCGGCGACTTCGAGCTCGACGGCGTGACCTTCCCCGCGGCGGAGGTCGAACTGGCCTTCCTCGATCCGGGCAATGACGACGCCGACGGCGACGATGCCGGCGGCGCGCTGTTCCCGACGGGCAACGTCGTGGACGTGCTGACGATGCCGGAGGACCTCGTCCCCGGCGGCCGGCTGCGCGCGACGCTGATCAACGCAGGCATCCCGGCCGTCTTCGTCGACGCGAAGGACCTGGGTTATTCGGGCACCGAGCTGCAGGACGCGATCAACGGCGACCCCGTCGCGCTGAAACGGCTCGAGGCCATCCGCGCGCACGCCGCGCTGCACATGGGCCTGATCAAGACGCTGGACGAGGCGAAGACGCGGCAGCACACGCCGAAGCTGGCCTTCGTCGCACCGCCGGCGAGCTACCGCTCCTCGGCCGGCAAGACCGTGGAGGCCGGCGACATCGACGTGCTGGTTCGCGCGATGTCCATGGGCAAGCTGCATCACGCGATGATGGGCACGGCGGCGGTCGCCATCGGCACCGCGGCCGCGATCCCCGGCACGCTGGTGTGCGAGGCCGCGGGCGGCAAGGCGCTGCCGGCGGTCCGCTTCGGCCACCCGTCGGGCACGCTGCGCGTCGGCGCGGAAGCGGTCCAGGAAGGTGGCCAGTGGCGCGTGACGCAGGCGGTGATGAGCCGCAGCGCCCGCATCCTGATGGAAGGCACCGTGCGCGTGCCCGCCGAGGCGCTGTGATCGGCTCCGGTTGATTCCGCCTTCGACCTCCTTATCGAATTCGACTTCAGACATTCAAAGAGAACTGACATGACATCGACCCGCAAGACGCTGCGCGCGCTGGTGAACGAACGCCGTGGCGTGCTGGTGCCGGGCGCGTTCAACGCGCTGTCGGCCAAGGTGATCGAGGACCTCGGCTTCGAGGCGATCTACGTGACCGGCGCCGGCGTGACCAACATGTGGTTCGGCCTGCCGGACCAGGGCTTCATGGGCCTGTCCGAGATCGCCGACCACACCGCGCGCATCCGCGACGCGGTGAACCTGCCGCTGATCGTCGACGCCGACACCGGCTTCGGCAACGCGCTGAACGTGCGCCACACCGTGCGGGTGCTGGAACGCGCCGGCGCGGACTGCATCCAGCTCGAGGACCAGGTGGCGCCCAAGCGCTGCGGCCACTTCAGCGGCAAGGAGGTCATCTCGACCGAGGAGGCGGTGAGCAAGATCAAGGCGGCGGTGGATGCGCGTCGTGACCCGGACTTCCTGATCATGGCCCGCACCGACGCCTGCGCCACGCAGGGCTTCGAGGCCGCGATCGAGCGCGCCCAGCGCTTCGCCGAGGCGGGTGCCGACATCCTTTTCGTCGAGGCGGTCACGAAGGCGGAGGAGATCCGCGCGCTGCCGCAGCGCCTGTCGACGCCGCAGCTGATGAACATGGTCATCGGCGGCAAGACCCCGATCACCGATGCGAGCGAGCTGCAGCAGATGGGCTACGGCGTCGTGCTGTACGCCAATGCCGCGCTGCAAGGCGCGGTGGCCGGGATGCAGAAGGCGCTGGGCGTGCTCAAGACGCAGCGCCGCATCGATGAGGATCCCAACCTGGTCGTGCCCTTCGCCGAGCGCCAGCGCCTGGTGGGCAAGCCGGAGTGGGATGCGCTGGAGAAGAAGTACACCTGACCCGGCGTGATCGATCCAGACCAGCGGCGCGGTGTGCCGCGCTGCCCCACGGTTTTTCAAACAGAGGTGGGGGAGGTCCGGTCGACGTAGTGCTTGTAGAGACGGTCCAGCTCCGCCTCCGGCGAATCAGCAAGAGCCACCCGGGCCTTGCTGAACTTCACCTGCGCTTCGCGCGCATGCGTGACGCCTTCGAACAAGGCGCGCGTTCTCGCGGCGATGTCATCGCCTTGCTGGCGTTCAAGTTGCCGTTTGACGCGCTCAAGTTCTCCGCTCATGACGAGCACGGCAGCCGAATACATCTCCGGAGACAGCCCTTCGAAGAAATCGGTGACGCGTTTGTGCTTTTGGGCCTCCAGCCGGAACCCGAAAAACCCGGTCTGGGGACAGGCCACAACGATGCCGATGTTCACGAATTCTTCCGCGTCGGAGTGCGGCATGAATCGAACGAGGGCGTAACGACAGGCCAATTGGGTCATCGCACACTCCAGAAATCAGGTTCGACACAGCGCGAGAGCATCCGCAGTGCTCTCTCAGGGTCATAGGCGGCGGGAATGTCCTGCTCTGCATTGGCCCATCGCCACTCGTGAGGAGCATTTTCCAACGCCCATCTTGCGACGACCAGCGCTTGGGACATGCGATGCGTCCAGGCGGCGCGAAGCTCTGCATCTTGCGTAAGCGCATCCCACTCCGAAGCGAACACATGGTTCTCTACGAAAGCGACCGTGTCGAACTCATCATCGAAGGCTTGGTTGTGATCGATGATCACAAGTCGCTCAGGGATGGTTTCCCAGAGCATGTTCGTGTTACCGACCTGGCGGTCGCCATTCTTGACCCACCAGTCGAACACCAGAACCGCTTGTCGCACACGCGCGTCCACTTGGTGCGAGAGGCTGTTCTCATACCAAGTCGCGTTCTCGCGCTCCGCTGAACCGAACGCCGGGGTCGAGCCGAGTAGCCGCAGCTCAGACGAAAGTTCTCGCAGAACGAATTCGTTCGCCTGGACGAGGACGAACGGCGCGATCGGCAAGCCAAGGGCCAGCGCCATGTATCCGGCGATCCATTCCCGCCAAAGACTGGCTCTGTCGGTCTGCTGCCCCTTGACGTAGTACCTCCTCCCATCCTCCGCGCGGCAGAGGATCGGCTTGGTCATGCCTTGCTCAGCCACCCGAATCACTTCGGTGAGCTGAATCAGCCGGGGCGGGGTGGAATAGGGCATCGAAAGAGATGGTCGTTCTTGCGCCGTCTGAAGATGAGGAGCATTGTCGCCGCACTTGGTCTGACGCCTTTCGGGCGAGCGCTGCCGTGAGGCAGTGGGGCAGGAGCCTCGAGTGGATCGGCCCGCGGAGGACTGATGAATCTCATTCACGTCTTCTTGAATTAATATCGTTTTACGTCATGGAGAACGGTCCCTACGCTTCGGGACCTTTCAGCAGTTGATCTCCCGGGAGGGAGCCTCGCCATGACCACGATCCACAACCTCGGCTTTCCCCGCATCGGCGCCAGGCGCGAACTGAAGTTCGGCCAGGAGGCCTACTGGAAGGGCCAGTCCACGCGCGATGAGCTCCTCGCCCTGGGCGCCCAGCTGCGTGCGAAGCACTGGGCCGACCAGCAGGCGCTGGATCTGGTGCCTGTCGGCGACTTCTCGTTCTACGACCAGGTGCTGGACATGAGCTTCACGCTCGGCAACCTGCCGCAGCGCGTGCGCGACTTCCACGGCGACACGCTGGACAACTACTTCCGCGTCGCCCGCGGCCGCGCCGCCGAAAGCGCCGAGGCGCACGCGCGCTGCTGCGGCGGTGTCGCCGCCGGCGAGATGACCAAGTGGTTCGACACCAACTACCACTTCATCGTGCCGGAGTTCGATGCGTCCACGACCTTCAAGCTCGACGCCTCGCGCCTGCTGGCGCAGCTGTTCGAGGCGAGGGTGAAAGGCGTGAAGGCCAAGCCGGTGATCATCGGTCCGATGACCTATCTGGCGCTGGGCAAGGCGAAGGACGACTCCGACCGCCTCGCGCTGCTGCCCAAGCTGCTGCCGGTCTATGCGGAGCTGCTGAAGACGCTCGCCGCGCAAGGCGTGGCCTGGGTGCAGATCGACGAACCGATCCTCGTCACCGACCTCGAAGCCGGCTGGGCGCAGGCGTTCAAGACCGCCTACGCGGCGCTGGCGGGGTCAGGTGTGAAGCTGTTGCTCGCCACCTACTTCGGCCAGCTCAAGGACAACCTGGCGCTGACCGCCGGCCTGCCGGTGCAGGGCATCCACCTGGACGCCGTCAATGCGCGCGACGAAGTCTCCGCGCTGACGGCGGCGCTGCCCGCGGACCGCGTGGTGTCGCTGGGCGTGATCAACGGCCGCAACATCTGGAAGAGCGATCTCCATGCCGTGCTCGACTGGCTGGAGCCGGTCGCCGCGACGCTCGGCGAGCGCCTGTGGATCGCGCCGTCGTGCTCGCTGCTGCACGTGCCGGTCGACCTCGCGAGCGAGCTGAAGCTCGATGCCGAAGTGAAGTCCTGGCTCGCCTTCGCGCTTCAGAAGCTGGCGGAGCTGGACCTGCTCGGCCGCGCGCTCAAGGGCGGCCGCGCTTCGGTGCAGGCCGAGCTCGACGCCAACCGCAACGCCGTCGAAGCGCGCCGCCGCTCGCCGCGCGTCAACAACCCCGCCGTGAAAGCCGCGGTCGCCGCGATCGATGCCAGGCTCGGTCAACGCCAGACCGCCTACGCGCAACGTGCCGCCAAGCAGGCCGCGCTGCTGAAGCTGCCGGCCTTCCCGACGACGACCATTGGCTCGTTCCCGCAGACCGGCGAGATCCGCCACGCGCGCAGCGAGTACAAGGCGGGCCGCCTCGACGAAGCGGGCTACCAGGCGGCGATGCGCGCCGAGATCGAGCGCAGCGTCAACGAACAGGAAGCGCTGGGGCTGGACGTCTTCGTGCACGGCGAGGCCGAGCGCAACGACATGGTCGAGTACTTCGGCGAGCAGCTCGAGGGCTACGCGTTCACGCAGTTCGGCTGGGTGCAGAGCTACGGCTCGCGCTGCGTGAAGCCGCCGGTGCTGTTCGGCGACATCAGCCGGCCGAAGGCGATGACGGTCGCGTGGACCCGCTACGCGCAGTCGCTGACCGACAAGCCGATGAAGGGCATGCTGACCGGGCCGGTGACCATCCTGAACTGGTCCTTCGTCCGGGACGACCAGCCGCGCTCGGTGTCGTGCAAGCAGCTCGCGCTGGCGATCCGGCAGGAGGTGCTGGACCTGGAGCGGGCCGGCGTGCGCGTGATCCAGATCGACGAGGCCGCGCTGCGCGAAGGCCTGCCGCTGCGCAAGTCGCAGTGGGGCGAGTACCTGGACTGGGCCGTCGAGTCCTTCCGCATCACCGCCAACGGCGTGGCGGACGAGACGCAGATCCACACGCACATGTGCTACTCGGAGTTCAACGACATCATCGCGTCGATCGCCGACATGGATGCGGACGTGATCACGATCGAGACCTCGCGCTCGGACATGGAGCTGCTCGACGCGTTCGACGACTTCAAGTACCCGAACGAGATCGGCCCGGGCGTCTACGACATCCACTCGCCCAACATCCCGACGCAGGAGCACATCGTGGAGCTGATGCGCAAGGCGGCGGAGCGCATCCCCGCCGAGCGCCTCTGGGTGAATCCGGACTGCGGGCTCAAGACCCGTCAGTGGGCGGAGGTGATCCCGGCGCTGACCAACATGGTCGCGGCGGCCAGGACCCTGCGGCAGTCGGTCTGAATTGCTCCCTCTCCCGCGGGGGAAATCTTTTTGACTGCCGAGGCCGCTGGCCCTCACCCCCACCCTCTCCCGCAAGCGGGAGAGGGAGCAAGAGGAGCCAGCGCCACGAGTCGAGCCCCGCTTGCGGGAGAGAGAGCAAGAGGAGCCAGCGCCGCGAGTCGAGCCGGTCGGACTCCCTCTCCCGCTTGCGGGAGAGGGCAGGGGTGAGGGCCAGCAGCCTCACGCCCGCCTTGGGGCCGGGTCTTGCCCTCAGGGCTTCAAAAAGTCGTTCTCCACCCAGGCCGCGGCGGTCGCCTCGTTGAACTTGAAGCCGGCCGCCACGCGCACCTGCGCGAGCTGCTCGCCGTCGTCGTTCAGCGCGGTCAGCGTCGCGTACGGGTTGTCCTCGTCGGGAACGATGTCGAGCAGCACCTGGATGCGGCCGTTGTCCGTGTCCAGCTTGACGCTCTTGTGCAGCCGGGCGTGCAGCTGCTGCTCATGACGGCGCAGCACCTCGGACGCCGTCTTCACCAGCGTGTGGAAGGCGGCCGCATCGAGCGGCTTCGGGTTCTTCTTGTCGCGCCCCATCGTCCAGGGGCCGACGAGGGCGGGCTCCGCCTCGCCGATCAGCGTCATCGCGACGGCCCAACCCTCGTCGTCCTCGTTCTTGATGACCTGCGCGGTCCAGCGCTCGTCCTGCCACGTGCGCGGCTCTTGGATGATGGGGCGTTCTTCGTCGGGGAAATTCGTGCTCATGGCGATGAAGGTACCACGCGGGCCGGAGCGCTGAAGCGTGCCGGGGCGCGCTTCGCGTCGACCGCCGCGGCGCGGCCATGGCCCGGCGCGACCGGCGACAATCCATTCATGACCGAGTCCGCCCCGCCGCCGCAAGAGCAACCGCGCAACCCGTTGCACGGCCTGACGCTGGAAACCATCGTGACCGAGCTGGCCGCCGAGTACGGCTGGGACGGCCTCGACGAGCGCATCCCGCTGCGCTGCTTCGCCTTCGAGCCGAGCGTCAAGTCCAGCCTGAAGTTCCTGCGCAAGACGCCGTGGGCGCGCGAGAAGGTCGAAGGGCTCTACCTGTTCATGCTGCGGGAGCGGCGACGCCAGACGCGCCCCTGACCGACGAGGACTCCCGCGCATCGCCGTCAAGTACGGCCAGACGAGGCAAAGCGCCGACAGGGCCAGCGACCTGTCGGCGTTTTCCATTGAGCCGACCCTGCACCGACCCTGGACCCACCGCTGCACGCTGGCGGCTCATCGACTGCCGATGCAGTTCACGCCGCCGCGCTGCAGGTTCGTCGCCGGGCGCTGGAGGGCAGGGCGGTCGATGACGACACTGCATTCATCGACACAGCAACCCCTTCCGGAGATCGACATGAACGCCACCCACCGCCTCGCCATCACGTCCGCCACCGGCACCACCGTCAAGGCCGTCGCCTTCGGTGCCGTGGCCGCGCTGGCCCTGGGCCTGGGGATCGCTCATGCGCAGGGCCAGCGCGATCTGCGCGCCTCGATCGTGACGCTGGATCCGGTGGTCGTCACCGTGAAGCGCCAGCAACTGCCGACCGTCTACGTCACCGGCCGCCGCGACGCGTCGGCCGACGATCGCCAGCTCGCCCTGGCCGAATGAACCCCGACGGTTGCACGGTGTCGGTGGAGCGATCCACGGACTGACGTCCTCGGTTCGCTTCCCAGCAAGACGCCCGGCTCGTGCCGGGCGTGCCTCCCTCACATCCCACTCGCACGCGTCGGAAGCCAATCCCGATGACGCGATCGCGCTGGATCGACATCCTCCGAAGACGGATAGAACAGATCGGCGCCGCCGTCGTACGGCGCGTAGATGCTGCCGCGGTGCAGGTTGGCGAAAAGCAGCGGCCAGGTGCGGTCGTTCGCGCGATCGGCAATCAATCGATCGAATGCCCCAGGGTGCCAGGTCACGGGCTGCGCCAAGAAAGCCATCTGGTCGCCATCGTCACTTTCCTCCGCGGTCAGTACGAGTTCCGGCATCCCGCCCACTGTTTGGAGCCATGTCTGCTTGCGCGCCAATCGTGCCGCCTCCGGTCCTCCCGACCAGCACGCGAAGAACAACAAGCACAGGGCGCCTTCGCCCAGAAGCTCGCTGGCTACCGCGTTCTGGCGCCGCAGCACCTCGGCGAGTTGTGCGTCGTCATCGGGATAGCGCTTGGATTCCGGCAGGCTGTGGATACGCAGCCAGCGATCCGCCAGGGAGGACTGCCGGCACAGGTGGCCCGCCGGCAGCGCATCACCAAAGCGATTGAGCCAGGCCTGGGCGATCGGATGAAGAGGGCGCTTGCCGGCGGGGCCGCGAGATCGCTGGAGGCTGGTACGGAAAAGGGCTGACGGCATCCGGCGAGTGTAGGGAAGGCCATGACGGCCAGGGCAAGCTGAGCTTCATGGCCTTCGGGGCGGCGTATCCGCAAGGCCCGCATCTCCGCGAGCAATGCTCCTGGCGGCACCCTCGACGCCCTCCGGCATGCTCCGCAGGTGGACGTCCATCTGCGGATACGGAATGTCGATGCCGGCCTGGCGGAGCGCCGCGAGCACGCGGGCCAGCAGTTCGCCGCGAAGGGCCATCCATCCGCCGATGTCCTGCGTCCAGACGCGGACCACGAAGTTGAGCGAGCTGTCCGCGTAGCTGGTCATCAGCACCACGGGCGGCGGAGTCACGGACACGCCGGGCGTCTCGCGCGCCGCCGCGCCCAGCACCGCCAGCACCTGCGCCGGGTCCGAGCCGTAAGCGACATTCACCGCGATCTCGATGCGACGGCTGCGGTCGAACATGGTCCAGTTGGTCAGGTTCCCGCTCAGCAGCAGGCCGTTGGGCACCACCACGTCGGCGCCGTCGAAGGTGCGCAGGATGGTGGCGCGCAGACCGATCTCGCGCACGGTGCCCGACGTGCCCGCGGCGTCGACCATGTCCCCCGGCTGGATCGGACGCTCGAACATCAGCACCAGGCCGGAGACGAAGTTGTTGACGACGCCTTGCAGTCCGAATCCGATGCCCACGCCCAGCGCACCGAACACCAGGGCGAGCTGGCTGACCTTGAAGCCCGCGGCGGACAAGGCCACCAGCAGGCCGAGCAGCAGGACGCCGTAATAGCTCAACGAGGCGATGCTGTTGCCGACACCCCGTGGCAAGGCCGCATGGTGGGGCAGCTCGTCGCGCAGCAGTCGACGGACCGCGCGAGCCACCCACAGGGCCAGCCAGGTGGACAGGAAGAACACCAGGACGTCGCCCAGGTGGATCGAGACCTCGCCCACGTCGACGCCGAGATCGAGCACGTTGGCGCCCACGGCCCGCAGGGGCCGGAGCACGCGGAAACGGTCCATGCTGTAGACGAGCCAGCCCAGCCACGCGGCGAGCACCAGCAGCCGGGTGGCCATCACCTCCAGCGCGGGTGCGTGCTGCCGGACGAGCTTTCTCTGCGCCACCTCGGGTTGTCGCGCGAGTGCGTGCAGGATCCCGCGCACCGCCGCCACGCCCGCGTAGAGCAGCAGGGCCATGTAGCCGCTGTCGATCACGCCGCTGGTCAAGGTTTCCGCCAGGGAGATGTTCCCGCCGATGTTGGACGCAATGGAGACCGTGAGCACGGCCAGCACGGCCCAGCTGATCCGGCGGACCGCCGTCCGGAGACGGCTCTCTCCGGTGGCACGGTCAGCAGGCGCGCGGCGGAGCAGCCACACCGTGAGTCCCATGGCCAGGAGGCTCACGCCCAGCGTGTAGAGCCGGTACAGGCCGACGTCGGCCGGCACGGCCACGCCCAGGCGGTCGACGATGTAGAGCGCCACCGCGACGTAGGGCCAGACGCCCAGCGCGCGCACTGTGCCGGACGGCAACAGGCGCAGCACGGGGATCAGCGCCAGCACCAGGGCGAGTTCCTGGACGAGCAGGGGAGCGTCAGGCTCCAGCACCAGCACCCCCAGCATCGCCAGCAGCAACCACGACGACACGGGGCGACGCAGGGCGTGCGGCACGTGGCTCGGCTCGCTGTCATCGGGCGCGCGTCGGCTGCGCACGGCCAGCCACAGGATGAGCGGCAGCAGCAGGATCTGGATCATGCGCAGCGCCTGCTGGTTCCCGCCGTCCGCCGCGTGATAGTCCAACGCGAACTGGCGCTCGATCTCGAAGCCGCGTTCCATCGCGGCGAGCGCTCCGGCCGTGCCGGTGCTGGGCCAGAACTCGCTCCACAGCGGCGGCACGTCCGTCCGCAACAGCTGGCGGTCGATCTCATCGATGGCCGCGTCGACCTCGTCGTGACCCGCGTTGATGCGGGCCTTCAACTCGCTCGCGCGCTGCGTCAGGTCGAACTGCTTCGCCAGCACGATGCCCAGGGATGCTTCGGACGCATCGAACTGCGCGAGCATCGTGTCCACGCGTGCCGAGAGCGTGGGGGGAAGTCCGTCGAGCAGGCCCGCCGCGCGCGTGGCCGACCACGCGGCGCGACGCTGGGCCAACTGGACCGCGGTGTCCGCGTACGGTGCCAGCGCCCGGGTGGAGCGCTCTTCCCATCGCGCGAAGCGGCGTTCGTCGAAGTCCCAATGTCGCGCCAGGCTCTCCAGGCGCATGACCGTCAGCGTGCGCAAGGCGCTGCCCGCCGCGGCATTGAGCTTGGCGTTGACCGGGCGCGAGATGTCGTCGAGCTCGCTGGCGAGCCGTTCGGACGGGTCCGGCGCCTGGAGCAGCCGTTTGGCCCGATCGACGCGTTGCAGATCCTCGTCGGCGCGCGTCAGGATGTCGGGCGCGGCGACGGGGCTGACCGTGACGGTCCCCGACGCTGTGGCGGGAGGCGGCTCCGGACTGGCCGCCGCGAGCGTCAGCAGTGGGGCCAGCAATCCTGCGACCAGGAGCCGTGGGACGCGTCGAAGGAAGGGGGTGGGCAATCCGCGCATTTGGCAGGGGATTGTGCATGCGCGCCCCGTGTCCCGGCCGATGTCCTCAAGGCGCGTCGGCCCGCGCGCCGCCGTTCATGAACAGCCGGCTTGCCTTCAGCCGCGGCTGGACTGCGGCAGCTTGCTGTCGGGGGAGGGCTGTCGCCCGGAGCGGCGCGACGGGAATTCTTCCGGGTGATGGTCGTTGAGGCGATCGCTGGGTGGCACATCGCTGCCTTCGGGCAATTCTTTTGGCGGCTCGATCTCTTCAACATCGGACGACTGCCGGGTCGGCTTCGCCTTGTCGTTGCCGGTACGAACGGCACCGGAGTTCGACGCGTTCTCTTCCTCGTCATCAGGGACATCGGCGCCGGTCGATTCACCCACGGGGCGGTTGTCCCCGACCGGGTCGTCGTCTTCGTTCTCGGGACGCGACGTTTTCGGGGCTTGCGTGCCGCCAGGCGAGGTACTGCTGTTCATGGTGAGACCTTCGTTGTGCCGAGAGACCGGCTCAACGACTGAAGGCAAGTTAGAGGCCATGACCTGTCCGCCCCGACGTAAAGACAGCATCGCTTGGCGTCACGCGCCAGCGGTGTGGTCCCGCGGCGAAGAGTCCGGACCCGCGCGACGAGGCCGCCCGGTAATCCGGGCCGATAACGAGGAAACGCGGAGAGAACCTGTTGGTCCCGAGGCCGGGTCTGGCGCGGGGCCGTTCAGTGATCGTCCTTCGTGCGGTAGGTGTCGCCGCGCTCGGTGGCGGCCTTGTCGTCGGTCCTCGACTGGGCCTCGTGGCCGCTCTGCCACGCGTCCTTGCGCTCCTTCCACAGGTCGGAGCATTCGCCGGTGCTGGTCGGCAGGTTGGACGTCTCGTCCATCGGATTCCCGGAAGACCCGTCGCCGCGGGCCGCGGCCTTGGCGCCTTGCCGCTGCAGCTCCGCCCGCTCCGCGGTGGGCAGACCGTGTTCGACGCCGGGTTGTGGTCGCTTGTCCGCGTGGGGTTTGGTACTGCGCTTCATCGTCCACTCCAGCCTTGATCGTGAGCCCCATTAGGCGCTTGTCGCGAAGCGCAGGGGGCAATGTGGAATTCTTCAACCCGTGAATCGGTATGACACCAGCGACGCGCTGTCGCTGTCCGCCACCAGCGCCGTGTCCGCGTGTCGGCGACAGGCGTCAGCCGACGAGCGTTCTCATCGCCGAGACCGATGACCCAGCAAGACCAGGAGGGGCAGTCTGATGAGCACATCGAAGGTGTCAAGGTCCCGCATCGCCGCCATTCTGGCGTCGTTCTCGAGCGTGCCGCCGCGCTGCGTGTACTGGCGTCGAGCTTCTTCGATCTCGCTCGACCTCGGCGTTGCCGGGCAAGCGCATTCGCTGCAGCGTTCGCACGCGGGCGCGTTCGAGCGGCCGCAGGACAGGCAGGACCAAGCGTAGGAGGGCATGTGGGGATGTTAGATCGACGCTAGGTGAAGCTGCAGATGAAATACGGTCCGGTCAGGTGCTCGCATCCCACCAGATCGCCGTCGAAGCTGGTCCGATCGCGATCGACCGAAGGATCCTGCCAGGCAGGTGCGTGGATCACGCCGTACCAGTTGTCCAGCATTCCGCCCATGGGAAAGGCCAGATCCGCGTCGCGCCCTGGCTCATGGATACACCGTTTCGTAGCCACACATGACGGCACCTCTCCGTGCGCGGCTTCGCGGACCGCTTGCTCGAAGTAGGCGCGTTCGGTCCAGAACCAAGCCTGCTTGGCGACGACGTTCACGCCGCCGGACATCCAGGCCGCCCACACCGCGAGGGTGACAACACATGCTCGGCGGCAGCGCACGCGATGCTCGCCTCGCCATGCTCCGATGGCGGTGCTGATGAGCGCCACGAGCCCGCTGATGAAGACCATCAGCGTGAGGGGCATGCCGAGAAATGGATTGATCTCGAGCTCGTAGAACGACAGGGCGAAAACGCCGACGATGAAGAGCGCCACTGTGACGAACGAGAGGCACCTGCGGGCGTTTTCAGCAAGACTCATTGGCTGCGCTGGATGAGACATCCGCGCAGCGTAGAGGCCGATGGTGTGGTCAGCGTGAAGTGGTCGACCGAAGCATCCTTCAACCCGTGAACCGATACGACACCAGCGACTCGCTGTCGCTGTCCGCCACCAGCGCCTTGCCCGCAGGCGGGAACGCGCGCTGGACGCAGTGCTCGCGCGGGCAGACGCGGCAGCCGGGGCCGATGGGGATGGCCTGCTTGGACACCGTGCTCTCGTCGAAGTTCAAGCCCTCGGCGTAGACCAGCTCCCGCGCATGCGAGATGTCGCAGCCGAGCCCGATCGCGAAGAGCTTGCGCCGCGCCAAGTAGCCGCCGCCGCCGTGCCGCTCGATGGTCCGCGCGATGCCGAAGAAGCGGCTGCCGTCCGGCATCTCCGCGATCTGCGTGAGGAAACGACCGGGCTGCGCGAAGGCCTCGTGCACGTGCCACAGCGGGCAGGCGCCGCCGTGTCGCGCGAAGTGGAAGCTCGTCGCGCTCTGCCGCTTGGAGATGTTGCCCGCCTGGTCCACGCGCACGAAGTAGAACGGCACGCCGCGGTTGCCGTTGCGCTGCAGCGTCGAGAGGCGATGGCAGATCGTCTCCACGCTGACCTGGAATCGCTGTTGAAGCAGCTCGACGTCGTAGCGCGCGTTGCGCGCCGCGGTGAGGAACTCGCCATACGGCAGCAGCGTCGCGCCGGCGAAGTAGTGGGCGAAGCCCTGCCGGGCCAGCGCGCGCGTCGCTTCGTCGACGAAGGCGCCCGCGCCGAGTTCCGCCTCGATGGCATCGGCCTCGGCGATCAACGCGTACTGCGTGGCGAGCTGGAACGCCTGCTGCGCATCGCTGAGGAAACGCGGCATGCGCAGCAGCCGTCGACGCGCGTCGTAGTGACGCAGGAAGGCGTCGGACATCTCTTCCCGCGTCTGCGGGTCGTCGGCCACTTCGGTCTTGATCCCGTGGCGTTGCAGCAGCAGCTCGCGCAGCGGCTGCGCGCGATGGCCAGGGACCAGGCCGAGCGATTCCGCCAGCTGCTCGCCGCGCAGGTCCAGATCGTCGAGATGGTTGTTGCGGCGATTCAGGTGATCGCGGACGGCCTCGTGCGGCAGCGGCTCGCTGCGGAACGAGGGCGGCGCGCCCGCCGCCTCGCGACCCTGCTCGCCGTAGAAGCGGTCGATCATCTGCGAGTGCTCGTCCTGCAGCCGCAGGTAGCGCTGATGCAGCGCGACGTAGGACTCCGCCAGTTCCGGGGCCTGTTCCACCAGCCGCGCGACCTGTGCCGGCGCCATCGCCGTCGTGGTCAGCGAGCGGTCGCGCAGCGCCGCGTCCAGGTCCGCGAGCAGTTGCTGGTCCTGCTCCTCCGAGAACTGCCCGATGCCGCCGCCGAAAACCTCCGCGAGCTTGATCAGCACGCTCGCCGTGACCGGCCGCTGGTTGGTCTCGATCTGCGACACGTAGCTGAGCGACAGCGCCAGGCGGCTCGCCAGCTCGGCCTGATTCCACTGCAGCTGCTCGCGCAGGCGGCGGATCCGCGGCCCGATGAACAGCTTTCGGGACGAACTCGACGGGGTACCGGTGGGGCTGGCCATGCGTTTCACAGCATTCGCTGATTTCACAGAATTCGTGTGGAGTGTTTTGCCTGGTCACCGCATCACAAGAGGAAGAGCTGGCGTCTTGCAAAGTGTGTGGATAGATTCTCTGTGAAATTCAACCCACCGTCGAGTGCGCCGCAGAACGGCTCGCCACGATGGCATCGAACGCTTGGAGACCGTGCATGAGCCGCGAAGACTTGCCCCGTATTCCGTTGTTGATCAACGGCGAATTCGTCCAGTCGCGCAGCACCGAGTGGCGCGACGTGATCAACCCAGCGACGCAGCAACGTCTGGCCCGCGTGCCGATGGCCACGCCCGATGAAGTCGAGGCCGCCATCGCCGCCGCGCACGACGCCTTCAAGACCTGGCGCAAGGTGCCCATCGGGCAGCGCGCGCGCATCTTCCTGAAGTACCAGCAGCTGATCCGCGACAACATCAAGTCGTTGGCCGCGACGCTGACCGCCGAGCAGGGCAAGACCCTCGCCGATGCCGAGGGCGACGTGTTCCGCGGCCTGGAGGTCGTCGAGCACGCGGCCAACATCGGCTCGCTGCAGATGGGCGAACGCGCCCACAACGTCGCCGGCGGCGTCGACACCTACACCCTGCTGCAGCCGCTGGGCGTGTGCGCCGGCATCACGCCGTTCAACTTCCCCGCGATGATCCCGCTATGGATGTTCCCCATGGCCATCGCCTGCGGCAACACCTTCGTGCTGAAGCCGTCCGAGCAGGACCCGATGGTGACAATGCGGCTCGTGGAACTGGCGCTCGAAGCCGGCATCCCGAAGGGCGTGCTCAACGTCGTGCACGGCGGCGAGGAGGTCGTCAACGCGCTGTGCGATCACGCCGACATCCGCGCCATCTCCTTCGTCGGATCGACGCGCGTGGGGACGCTGGTCCACGACCGCGCGGTGAAGGCAGGCAAGCGCGTGCAATGCATGATGGGGGCGAAGAACCACGCCGTCGTGCTGCCCGACGCGCACAAGGAGCAGACGCTCAACGCGCTCGCCGGCGCCGCGTTCGGCGCGGCGGGGCAGCGCTGCATGGCGGTGTCGGTCGCGGTGCTCGTCGGTGCCGCGCGGGAATGGCTGCCGGACCTGATCGCCAAGGCGAAGGGCCTGAGCGTGGGCGCCGGCGATTCGGCCACGACCGACGTCGGCCCGCTGATCTCCTGCGCCGCGCGTGACCGCGTGGAGAGCCTGATCGCCCGCGGCATCGAGGACGGCGCGACGCTGGCGCTCGACGGCCGGCTGCCGCCGCTCAGCGGCCAGTTGAAGGAAGGCAATTTCGTCGGGCCGACGATCTTCAGCGGCGTGAAGCCCGGCATGACGATCTACGACCAGGAGGTCTTCGGTCCGGTGCTGTGCGTCGCCGAAGCCGCGACGCTCGACGAGGCGATCGCGATGATCAATGCGAATCCGAACGGCAACGGGACCGCGCTGTTCACGCAGTCGGGCGCGGCCGCGCGCCGCTTCGAGGATGAGATCGACATCGGCCAGGTCGGCATCAACGTGCCCATCCCGGTGCCGGTGCCGCTGTTCTCGTTCACCGGCTCGCGCGCGTCCAAGCTCGGCGACCTCGGACCGTACGGCAAGCAGGTCGTCCTTTTCTACACGCAGACCAAGACCGTCACCGCGCGCTGGTTCGACGACGCCGCCACCGGCGGCGTCAACACGACGATCAGCCTCCAGTGAGCCGGTGAGCCGCTGATGGACTTCGAACTCGACGAGCAGCAGCGCGCCTTCCAGCAGGCGGCGCGCGACTTCGCCCGCGACGGGATGGCGCCGCACGCGGCGGCATGGGACGCGCAGTCGTTCTTCCCGCGCGAGACCTTGCGCCATGCGGGCGAACTGGGCTTCTGCGGGCTGTATGCGCCGGCGGAGCGCGGCGGGCTGGGCCTGCCCCGGCTGGACGCGACCATCGTGCTGGAAGAGCTGGCCGCCGCCTGCCCGTCGACCACCGCGTTCCTGAGCATCCACAACATGGCGGCGTGGATGGTGAGCACGTATGCGACGCCGGAGACCGCGCATCGATTCGGACCCGCGTTGTGCAGCGGGACGCAGCTCGCGTCGTACTGCCTGACCGAGCCCGGCGCGGGATCGGATGCCGCCTCGCTGCGCACGACCGCGCGCCGCGACGGCGACGGCTACGTGATCGACGGCAGCAAGGCCTTCATCTCCGGCGCGGGCGCGACCGACCTGCTGGTCGTCATGGCGCGCACCGGCGGCGCGGGCCCGGACGGAATCTCCGCGTTCCTGGTCGAGGGCGACTCGCCCGGCATCCAGTACGGCCGCAAGGAAGAGAAGATGGGCTGGAACAGCCAGCCCACCCGAGCCGTCGCCTTCGACGGCGTACGCGTGCCGGCGGCGCATCGGCTCGGCGAGGAGGGGCAGGGCTTCCGCATCGCGATGCAGGGGCTGGACGGCGGGCGCATCAACATCGCGACCTGCTCGGTCGGCGCGGCGCAGGGCGCGCTGGCCGCGGCGCAGCGCTACATGCACGAGCGGCACCAGTTCGGCCGCGCGCTCGCGGACATGCAGGTGCTGCAGTTCAAGCTCGCGGACATGGCGACGGAGCTGGTGGCGGCGCGGCAGATGGTGCGGCTGGCGGCGGCCAAGCTCGATGCGAAGTCGCCCGACGCGCAGGTGTACTGCGCGATGGCCAAGCGGTTGGCCACCGACATCGGCTTCAGCGTCTGCAACGAGGCGCTGCAGATCCACGGCGGCTACGGCTACATCCGCGAGTACCCGCTGGAACGCTTCCTGCGCGACGCGCGCGTGCATCAGATCCTCGAAGGCACCAACGAAATCATGCGCGTCATCGTCGCGAGACGGATGTTGCAGGACCAGGCGCCCGAAACCATTCGTTGACGTCGTCCTCCGACGTCTTCCATTCATCACTCTCATGCCAACACCCATGACTGACACCCACGACACGGCCGCGTCCTACGCCGGCCTGCGCCTGGAGCGCCGCGGCCACACGGCCGTCGTCACGCTGACGAATCCTCCCGCCCACACGTGGACCGCCGACAGCCTCGCGGCCTTGACGCGGCTGGTCGGCGATCTCAACCGCGATCGCGAGATCTACGCGCTGGTCATCACCGGCGACGGCGAGAAGTTCTTCAGCGCCGGCGCCGATCTGAAGCTGTTCGCCGACGGCGACAAGGGCGTCGCCGCGACGATGGCACGCCGCTTCGGCGAGGCCTTCGAAGCGCTCGCCGGATTCCGCGGCGTCAGCATCGCCGCGATCAACGGCTACGCGATGGGCGGCGGACTGGAATGCGCTCTCGCCTGCGACCTGCGCATCGCGGAGTCGCACGCGGTCATGGCGCTGCCCGAAGCGACCGTCGGCCTGCTGCCCTGCGCCGGCGGCACGCAATGGCTGAGCTGGACCATCGGCGAAAGCTGGGCCAAGCGCATGGTCCTGCTCGGCGAGCGCGTCGATGCCGAAACGGCCCTGCGCATCGGACTCGCCGACGAGCTGATGCCCAAGGGCGGCGCGCTGGCGAAGGCGCTGCAGTGGGCTGAGCGCGTGCAGGCGCAAAGCCCCACCAGCGTGACCGCGTGCAAGCGTCTCATCCAGGGCGCGCGCGCTGCGCCGCCGCAATCGCTGCTGGCGGCAGAACGCGAGGCCTTCATCGGCCTCTTCGAGACCGAAGACCAGCGCGAAGGCGTGCAGGCCTTCCTCGGCAAACGCAGCCCGCAGTGGCGCAACGCCTGAGGAGGTCCGATGACAGTCATCCAGAACACCACGCCGCAGTCGATCCGCGAGACGGGCCGAGATTCGCCGGTGAGCAGCGGCGACCACATCGACGCACCCGTGCTGTTCCGCACCGTGGTGACCGCCTCGGGCCACCGCTTCGGCCACGCCACGCTGAACGCGCCGGCCAGCCTGAATGCGCTGACCTTGACCATGGTCGATCTGCTCCAGTCGCAGCTGAGCGCCTGGGCCGACGATCCGCAGGTCGCGGGCGTGGTGCTCGACGGCAGCAGCGAGAAAGCCTTCTGCGCGGGCGGCGACGTGGTCGGTCTCTACCGCGCGATGCGCGCGGCCGGCCCTGGCAAGGTGCCGCACGAAGCCGCCGAATTCTTCGAGCGCGAGTATCGCCTCGACCACACCCTCCATCGGTTCCCCAAGCCGCTGCTCGTCTGGGGCCACGGCATCGTCATGGGCGGCGGCATCGGCCTGATGGCGGGCGCGTCGCACCGCGTCGTCACGCCGCGCAGCAGGCTGGCGATGCCGGAGATCACGCTGGGCCTCTACCCGGATGTCGGTGGGAGCTGGTTCCTCTCGCGGCTGCCGGGCCGGACGGGGCTGTTCCTCGCGCTCACCGGAGCGCCGCTGAATGCGGCGGACGCGCTCTGGGCCGGGCTGGCCGATCGCGCCGCGCGCGCCGAGGACCGCGGCGCCTTGCTCGAAGCCATCGCGCATGCGCGCTGGGACGGCGAACGCTCGGCCGATGCCGAGCGGCTCGACGACCTGCTGCGCGCATTGCCGTCCGCCGACCTCGCACCGAGTCAACTCGCGCCGCATCGCGATCGCATCGACGCCTTGATCGGACCGCACGACACGCTGGCGACGATGGCGCCTCGCCTGCGCTCGCTGGCCTGCGAGGGAGATGCGTGGCTGTCGACGGCGGGGGCGACGTTCCAGAAGGGCTCGCCGACGTCGGCTGCGCTCGCCATCGCCCTGCAGCGCCGCCTGCGACAGGCGTCGCTCGCCGAGGTGTTCCGCATGGAGTACCAGGCCTCCGTCGGCTGCTGCGTGTTCCCCGATTTCGCCGAGGGCGTGCGCGCGCTGCTGATCGACAAGGACAGGACGCCGCGCTGGCAGGGCGCCGCGCAGGACGAAGGCGGCGACGCGCATCTGGACGCGCTGCTCGCGCCGCGCTTCGCCGGCGCGCATCCGCTGGCCGATCTGCGCTGACCACGCCGGACATGCAACGACACGGAGACAAGACCATGAGCAACGCGACGAACGCAAGCGCGACGAACGCAAGCGCGACGAACGGAAATGCAATGGACGGAAATGCAACGGACGGAAACGCGACGGACGGGCACGCATCGGCCGCTGAACGCATCGCCTTCATCGGCCTCGGCCACATGGGCGGACCGATGGCGGCCAACCTCGTGAGGAACGGCTACGCGGTGGCTGCGTTCGATCTGAGCGAGGCGGCCCTCGCCGCCGCGCGCTCGGCGGGCGTCACCGTGGTGCCGTCCGCCGCGGCGGCCGTGGAGGGCGCTTCGGTGGTGATCGCCATGCTCCCCGCCAGCCGGCACGTCGAGTCGCTGTTCCTCGGCGAGGACGGCCTGCTTGCGCGCATCGCCGCCGGGGCGCTGGTGATCGACTGCAGCACCATCGCCCCGGCGAGCGCGCAGCGCGTCGCTGAAGCGGCGCAGGCGCGCGGGCTCGCGATGATCGATGCGCCGGTGTCCGGCGGCACGGCCGGCGCGGCCGCGGGGACCTTGACCTTCATCGTCGGCGGCGAGGCGGCCGCGCTGGAACGCGCCCGCCCCGTGCTCTCGGCGATGGGCAGGAACATCTTCCACATGGGCACCTCCGGCTCCGGCCAGGTCGCCAAGCTGTGCAACAACATGGCGCTCGGCGTGATCATGGCCGTCACCGGCGAGGCGCTGGCGCTCGGCGTGTCGCACGGACTCGATCCGCAGGCGCTGTCCGCGATGATGGCCGTCAGTACCGGCCGCAGCTGGGCCACCGAGGTCTGCAACCCCTGGCCTGGCGTGAAGCCGGAAGCGCCCGCGTCGCGCGGCTACACCGGCGGCTTCGGCAGCGACCTGATGCTCAAGGACCTCGGTCTGGCGGTCGAGGCCGCGCTGCAGGTCGGCGCGGCCGTGCCCCTCGGCGAGCTCGCGCGCAACCTCTACGCGCTCAACAGCCGCGCCGGCAGGGGCGGCCTGGACTTCTCGAGCGTGCAGCAATTGCTGATGAATCCCTGAGCGCGGGAGCCGCGTGAATCCGACGGTGTTCCGTCAGGCCGGGCGCGTCACCTGGCCTTGAGCGCGTCGGCGTTCGGCGACCGCGTCGAGACCGATGCCTGCGATGCCTGCGATGCGCTTGACGCCTCGAAGGCGCCGGAGGCGATCCGCATCAGGCTCGCCAGGTCCACCGGCTTCGTGAGGTGCGCGTCGAAGCCGGCCGCCTTCGCGCGCCGCTGGTCGTCTTCCTGACCCCAACCCGTCAACGCCACGATGTGCACGTCGTGGCCGATCTCCTCGCGCACGTGCCGGCACGCCTGGTAGCCGTCGATGCCCGGCAGGCCGATGTCGAGCAGCACCAGGCCGGGCGCGAAGGTCCGCACCTCGTCCACGATGCGCGTCGCGTCGTAGGCCACCCGGACCTCGCCGCCGCACATCGTCAGCAGCATGGCGACGCCGTCGGCGGCATCCTGGTTGTCGTCGACCACCAGCACCCGCAGGCCCGCCAGATCCGCGTCGCCGCCGCCGTCGTCACGGGCGGGCGCCGTCGCGACCGCGGAGGGCGTGCCCACCGGCAATCGGATGAGGAATTCGCTGCCGAGGCCGGCGCCGGGGCTGCTGGCCTCGATCGAGCCGCCGTGCAGCGCCATCAGGCTGCGCGAGAGCGCCAGGCCGATCCCCATGCCGCCATGCCGGGAGCTGTCGGATCGCACCTGCGTGAACAGGTCGAAGATGTTGGGCAGCATCTCCGCGGCGATGCCGACGCCGGAGTCGGCGATGCGCAGCCGCAGTTCCAGGCCTTGTCCGGAAGCGTCCGCCTCCACCCGCGAGCGGATCGTGATGCGGCCGCCGACCGCAGTGAATTTCACCGCGTTGTGAAGCACGTTCGAGATGACCTGCGACAGGCGCGTCGGATCGACGTCGAGCCGCCGCTCCGGATCGTCGAGCTCGACCAGCAGCTCGATCCCGCCCGTGGCGATCGGGCCGCGGTGCGCCTCGAGCGCGCTCTCCACCAGCGACTGCAGGCTGACCCATTCGCGCTTCAGCTGCACCTTGCCGGAGCTGATCCGCGACACGTCCAGCAGGTCGTCGATCAGATGGACCACCTGCGCGATCTGCCGCTCCATCATGGGCCGGACGCGCTCGATCAGCCTGACGTCGCCGGCGGCGCGCTTGATGACCTCGATGCCGCTGCGGATGGGCGCCAGCGGATTGCGCAGCTCGTGGGCCAGCACGGCGATGAACTCGTCCTTGCGCCGCGCTTCCTCGCGCAGGGCGCGTTCGCTGGTCATCAGCGCCTCCTGCACCTGGTGACGCTCGATCAGGTCGGCGGCCTGCCGGCCCAGCAGGTCGAGGAAACGGAGCTCGCGTTCGCTGAGATCCCGCGGCTCGGCCCAGTGCGTGGAGAGCATGCCGATCGGTCGGCCCGACCGGCTGAGCAGCGGCGTGGACTGCGCGCAGCGCACGCCGGCGTCCAGGTGCAGCCGGTTGGAACCGTCCGGATCGGGCGCGTCGGGATCGTCGAAGCGGAGGAACGACCGCCGCCCGCTCGACAGGGCGACGCTGCAGGGGGAGCCCGACGACGCCTCGACGGCGGAGAAGTGCGCCACCATCTCGGGGCTGAAGCCGCTGGTGGCGAGGAAGGTCAGGGTCTGGGAGGCGGGGTCCAGCAGCTGGAGGGTGCCCGCGTCGCCGTCCAGGATCTCGATCGCGGCGTCGAGGATCTCGCCGTAGAGGGCGGAGCCGCCGTCGCTGCCGATGAGCCGCGCGGCCACGTCGCGCAGCCGGCGGGTGTCGTTGAGCTCGCGGGTGATCACGCGTTCCACCTGGTCGCGCTCGCTCAGCAGCGCGGTGATGCGCTGGTTCTCCCATTCCAGCAGCTCGCGGGTGTCGGCGGCGGCGGCCAGCGCCGCCATCCGCTGCTCATCCAGATCCTGGGCGTCGAGCTGCGTGCCGATGAGCTTGGCGAAAAGCTCCAGCGTCTGCTGCAGCGCCGGGTCGCCGAGCTTCGCCGGCCGCGGATCGATCGCGCACAGCGTGCCGAAGAACATCCCGTCGGCGCGGAAGATCGGGATGGAGACGTAGCTCTCGAAGCCGTACTGCTTGGGCGTGGGATGGTCCCGGAACACCTCGTGGGCGCTTGCGCTGCCGAAGATCACGGGGCGGCCGTGCTGGCGGATCTCGTTGCAGATCGTCGAGACGAGCTCGAGCTCGTCGCCGGGCTTGAGCCCGAAGGCGATCTCGTCGCGGACGGCGCAGGCGGTCCAGCTCGTGTCGGTCACCCGGGCGACGGCGGTGAAACGCATCCCGGTGAGACGCGCCGTGGCGTCCAGGATGGTCGGCACGACGGCGATCCGGCCGATCGCGTCGATGTGCTGCTGTTGCGGACCCATAGGGAGCGAATGGTAGCGCTGACGCCGACACCATTCCCGCCGCCGGCGGCGATGGTCACCGATCAGCGCGTCGCCGACAGGTGGTCGACGAAGGCCTTCACCTTCGGCGGCACCCGTGCCCCGGCGGCCGCGGCGCGAGTCCCGTGCGCAGGAGCCGGGCGAAGCGCCTTCCGATGCCGATGGCGGCGCAGGGGAGGCGAAGCGCGAACCCATCTGGACGACGGAACGCCAGGGCGTCGACACCTTCATCCTCTACGCCCGCCGCGCCGGGCAGGCGGAAGACCGGCGCACCGGATTGGTTTTCCAGCGACGGGGCTTCGCCTCGTGGGTGCTGACGGAGATCCGGTTGCCGGAGCTCTGATGCCGAAGTTCTGATGTCAACGGGGACTTCCGCTCCTCAGACACCGCTTCGGATCGGCTGACGTCTCGCGCGCGAAGTCTGGACGTCGTGCCCAACCGCGGCCACCTGTTGCGCGGCGTGGGCGCGACCGTGGTCGGGACGGAACACTGCTTCTCCGGCGGCTTGGCAGACCCGCTGACGCGCCACGTGAAGAGCGATCAGCTCATCCGCGCGCAGTTGGCGCGGCAGGACGACGCGGTCCGCTGAAGACTCGGTCGAATCATATTTATCAGTTGAAGCGCTGACCGCAGCCGTCCCGGCTGCCGGATCGGAAATCCAAAAAAAATGGCCCGGCCACTCTCGTGGTCGGGCGCAATCGACTGATCGTCGACCCCGCTCAGGGAGGAAAAGCGGGGACGTGGACATCGCTGCAAAGCGGCATCAACGTGATACGAATTATGCATTTTTATCACTTCGAGTAAAGCAGGTGAAAGCAGCAAGGCGGTGTAGGCAAACGACCTACAGGCGCCGACCCCGGCGGGCGCGGCACGAGATCGCCGGTCACCACGGGACAGGGCGGCGAGGCAGGAGCGTCAAGCGGTTCAGGGACAGATACTCACGCCATGCACACCTACGACCCGAGCGCCCCCAACCTTCCGCACAACCCGTTCAACGCCATCGTCGGACCTCGCCCCATCGGATGGATGTCGACGA
The DNA here is from genome assembly GCF_048957715.1 of Mitsuaria sp. CC2. Lineage (NCBI taxonomy): Bacteria > Pseudomonadati > Pseudomonadota > Betaproteobacteria > Burkholderiales > Sphaerotilaceae > Roseateles > Mitsuaria sp. CC2. Next base: position 72,694 of record NZ_JARVXN010000035.1, read on the forward strand.
AGAGCCAGGCCGGCGTCGTGAATCTGGCGCCGTACAGCTTCTTCACGGCGTTGAACTACACGCCGCCCATCATCGGGTTCTCCAGCATCGGCCGGAAGGACTCGCTGAGGAACGTCGAGGAGACCGGCGAGTTCGTCTGGAATCTCGCCACGCGCGAGCTCGCGGAAGCCATGAACGCGACCTGTGCGCGGGTCCCTCACGGCGTCAACGAATTCGAGCTCGCGAAGCTGACCGAGGTCGCGTCCGTCAGGGTGGCGCCGCCACGCGTCGGCGAGAGCCCCGTCGCCTTCGAATGCAAGGTGTCCCAGATCGTCCGGTTGACGTCCAAGGACGATGAGCCCGTCGACACCTGGATGATCCTGGGTCAGGTCTTGCTCATGCACATCTCGCCGGCCTTGTTGAAGGACGGCGTGTTCGACACCGCCGCCGCCGGGTTGATCCTGCGGGGCGGCGGCGCCGGCGACTACTTCGAGCTGGGTCACAGGTTCTTCATGGCCCGGCCGGACTGAGCGGCGCATCGCCGCCGCAGTCTCCGACGGAAGGGCCGGCCTCCCGGCCGGCCTCCTCGCTTCCGTCCGCGCTCAGGGCAGGGCGTTGAGCGACGCCCTCACGCCGGTCGAGAAGCCCTTGCCGTCATGGCTGTCCCAGTTGATCGACCACGTCATCACGCCGCGGAAGGTCGGATAGGCCTGCGCCGGCTTGATCGCGCCGCATTGCGACAGCTTCGTCAGGCAGTTGAGCGCCGCCGTGATCGTCGCCACGCTGGCCTGGCCGCTGTTGGCCGACGACGGGCCCGACGGCAGTCCGAACGCCACCTGGTCCGGCCGCAGCCCGCGGAACACGAAGGGCCCGGTGCCGTTGTTGGTCGTGAAGCCCTCGATCAGCATCCGGCTGGTGGCCACCAGCATGTCGACGCTGCCCTCGGCCAGGCCTTGCGTCGCGTACGGCGTGTAGACGGCGCCGTTGTTGTAGTACTGGACGTGCAGCACGTTCAGCTCGTCGCGCAGGCCGTCGATGATGGGCAGATAGGCGCCCCAGATGCCGCTGTAGGCGACGAAACCGCCCTGCACGTACGGATGCTCCGGCGCCATCGACAGGTAGAAGCCGCTGCCGATGCGCTGCTTGAGCTGCTTCACCGCGCTGACCAGGTTGGCCTGCACCGGCGCGCCCGAGGTGACGCCGGCGCCGCTCTCCAGGTCGATGTCGATGCCGTCGAAGCCGTAGCGCTTCATGATGGCCTCGACGCTGTTGACGAAGTTGGTCACCTGCGACGCGTTGTTCAGCGTCACCGTACCGTTCTGGCCGCCGAAGGACAGCACGACCTTCTTGCCCTTGGACCGCGCGGCCGCGACGTCCGCGATGAAGCGGGCCTCGCCGCCGGCGCTCGGATCCAGGTTGAAGGCGATGCTGCCGTTGCCGGCGTCATCCGCGAAGGCGACGACGATCACGTCGTAGTCGGCGGAGACCTGGCTGATCGGGAAGGTCGGGCCGGCCGGGTTGGTGAAGTTGTGCCAGTAGCCGATCAACTGGTGCTTGCCGGGCGCCGGTGCCGGACCGGGCGACGGGGCCGGCGTGGGCGCGGGGCCGGGGGCCGGTGATGGTGTCGGTGCGGGCGCGGGCGTCGGTGTCGGCGCAGGAGACGGCGCGGGCGGCGTCGTGCCGCCGTAGACCGTCCACGGCTTGCCGGTGCCGACGGGGCCGCTCTGCGTGGCCGGGTTGTCACCCTGCGTCCACCAGTTGGCGCGGTAGATCACGCCCTGGTAGCTGACGATCGCGCCGCCCGAGTAGGCGGTGGCGGCATTCCAGGCGCCCTGCGGCGCGGGGGCCGGGGACGGTGCCGGCGTGGGGGCCGGTGCGGGACTGGGCGACGGGCTCGGCGTGGGCGCTGGCGACGGTGCGGGCGAGGGCGCCGGGCCGTTGGCGGGGCCGACCAGCGTCCACAGGGACGCGTTGGTCGGGTTCCAGCCGGTGCTGGCGTAGTCGGTCTGGTTGACGGTCGCGCGGTAGAGCTGGCCGTTGTAGCTCACGACCGTGCCGGCCGTGTAGTAGACGTCGGGCTTCCAGGCCGCGGCGGTCTGCGCGACCGCCTGGAAGGTGAGCGCGGCGGCGCCGAGGGCGACGATCAGTCGCAGCGGCGCGGACGTCGCGGAAGTGGGGCGTCGAACGGAAAGGGTCATGGCAGGGTTCCCAGATGTGAGGCCGTAGCGGGTCCCGTGCCCGCACCAAAGCCGCCGAGGGTCCATGCGTGGGATCCTCCGGCGGGCCGCGGGGTCAATGGATCTGAATTGGTATTAATCCAGTCTGAAATTGTTACCACCGCTTGGATACCACTTTCCGAAATCTGGTCGATGCGGCGCAGCGGGAAAACCCGCATCGTGGTGACAAGGCGTGTGGCCGGAAGCCTGGACACCGGGGCCTGGACCGACCTCGTCACAAATAGGGCATCCGCGAGCCAAGCCGCCCGCTCCTATCCTGTCGATGCGGCCCTGTCTCAGCCGTCGTGCAAGGGGGCGGCCGCGAGCCGCGCCGACAACCGGAGAACCGCAATGGACTACGTGGATGGATTCGTGATCGCCGTGCCGACCGCCAAGCGCGAGGCCTATCGCCAGCTGGCGCAGGACGCCTCGGCGGTGTTCAAGGACCACGGCGCGCTCAGCGTCGTCGAGTGCTGAAGCGACGACGTGCCCGAGGGCAAGGTGACCTCGTTCCCGATGGCCGTGCAGCGCAAGCCGGACGAGACGGTGGTCTTCTCGTGGATCGTCTGGCCGTCGCGCCAGGTGCGCGACGAAGGGATGAAGAAGGCGATGGAAGACCCGCGCATGAACCACGATCCGAAGAACATGCCCTTCGACGGTCAGCGCATGATCTTCGGCGGCTTCGAGGTCATCGTCGACGCCTGAGCGTCGGCCGCCCGGCCGATCATTTCCTCGCCGCGGCCTCTGCGGCCGCCGCGCGCAGCTTGTCCTTCTTGCTTGGCCGGCGGCCCTTGACGCCGCCGGTCGCGGCCTCGGGCGAGGCCGTCTCGGTCGGCTCGAAGCCGGCGATCCGCTCGCGCTCGACCCGCCGCCCCTGGCGCTTCTCGATCAGGCGGAAGTGCGACTCCGTGGCCGCGCTGATGAAGCTCACCGCGAGCCCGCTCGCGCCGGCGCGCGCGGTGCGGCCGATGCGGTGCGTGTAGTCGTCCGCGGCGCGCGGCAGGTCATAGTTCACCACCACCGGCAGCCGCGCGATGTCGATGCCGCGCGCGCCCAGGTCGGTGGCGACCAGCACCCGGATCCGGCCCGCCTTGAAGTCCGCCAGCGTGCGCGTGCGCGCGCCCTGGCTGGCGTCGCCGTGGAAGGCCGCGGCCTCCAGGCCGTTGCGACGCAGCTTGTCGGCCACGTGATCGCAGGCGTAGCGCGTCGCCACGAAGACCAGCACGCGCGACCACTCGCCCTGCTCGATCATGTGACGCAGCAGCGGCGTGCGCTTCGCGGCGTCGACCTCGACCGCGTGCTCCTCGATCTGGCCCTCGGTCGCCGGCTCGCCGGTGACGTCGATGCGCACCGGATCGTGCAGCAGTTGCGCGGTCAGGGATTGCACCGCCTCCGGGAAGGTGGCGGAGAACAGCAGGTTCTGCCGGCGGCGCGGCAGCAGCGCCAGCACCCGCGTCACCTCGTCGGCGAAGCCGCCGTCGAGCAGGCGATCGGCCTCGTCCAGCACCAGACAGTCGATGGCGGAGAGCTTCAGCGCGTTGTGCTCGACGATGTCGAGCAGCCGGCCCGGCGTCGCGACGACCACGTCCGCGCCGCCGCGCAGGGCCATCATCTGCGGGTTGATCGACACGCCGCCGTAGAGGACCGAGACCTTCAGCGGGTCGTTGAGGAAACGGCCGACCTGGATCATGGCCTCGCCCACCTGGGCGGCCAGCTCACGGGTCGGCACGAGCACCAGCACGTGCGTGCGGCGCAGCGCCGGCCGGATGGCGGCGTCGATGCGCTGCAGCAGCGGGAAGACGTAAGCGGCCGTCTTGCCGGAACCGGTCGCGGCCGAGCCCAGCACGTCGCGTCCCGCCAGCACGGGCGGGATGGCGGCGGCCTGGATGGGCGTGGGCACGTCGTAGCCGAGTTCATCGGCGGCACGGAGGATCCGGGTCGACAGGCCCAGCGCCGCGAAGCCGTCCGCGGCGCTCATAGCAGGCGCACCTTCACCGACTTGCCCTTGACCTTGCCGGCGTTGAGCTTGCGCAGCGCCTGCTCGGCGATGCCGCGCTCGACGGCGACGTAGGTCGAGAACTCGTTGACGTTGATCTTGCCGATCTGCGCGCCCTCGAAGCCGAGGTCCTTGGTCAGCGCGCCCATCACGTCGCCCGGTCGGATCTTCTCCTTGCGGCCGCCGAGGATCTGCAGCGTGGCCATCGGCGGATGCAGCGGCTCGGCGCCGGGTTCGGTGGTGAGCTCGGTCAGCGGATGCCACGGCGTCACCGTGCCCTGCATCTGGTCGATGCGGCCGACGCGGCCCATCTCGTCGAGACTGGCGAGGCTGAACGCCCAGCCTTCCTCGTCCGCGCGGCCGGTCCGGCCGACGCGGTGCACGTGCACTTCGGGGTCAGGCGTGATGTCGACGTTGATCACGGCTTCCAGCTGCGCGATGTCCAGCCCGCGCGCCGCGACGTCGGTCGCCACCAGCACGCTGCAGCTGCGGTTGGCGAACTGCACCAGCACCTGATCGCGGTCGCGCTGGTCGAGGTCGCCGTGCAATTCCAGCGCGACGATGCCCTCGGCCTGCAGCACGGCGACGAGGTCGCGGCACTGCTGCTTGGTGTTGCAGAACGCCAGCGTGCTGGCCGGCCGGAAGTGGTTGAGCAGCAGGCCCACGGCATGCAGGCGCTCGTGCTCCTTGACCTCGTAGAAGCGCTGGCGGATCTTGCCGGCCGCGTGCTTCTCCTTGAGCGTCACTTCCTGCGGCGCGCGCATGAAGCGCGTCGCGATGGACTTCACGCCGTCCGGGTAGGTGGCCGAGAACATCAGGGTCTGGCGCGTCTTCGGGCAATGGGCGATCACCTGCGCGATGTCTTCCGCGAAGCCCATGTCGAGCATGCGGTCGGCCTCGTCCAGCACCAGCGTGTTCAGCGCCTCCAGCGTGAGCGTCTCGCGCTGCAGGTGGTCCAGGATGCGGCCCGGCGTGCCCACCACGATGTGCGCGCCGTGGGACAGGCTCGCCAGCTGGTTGCGGATCGGGGCGCCGCCGCACAGCGTCAGGATCTTGATGTTGTCCTCGGCGCGCGCCAGGCGGCGGATCTCCTGCGTGACCTGTTCGGCGAGCTCGCGCGTCGGGCACAGCACCAGCGCCTGCACGGCGAAGCGGCGCGGATTCAGGTTGGTCAGCAGCGGCAGCGAGAACGCGGCCGTCTTGCCGCTGCCGGTCTTGGCCTGCGCGATCAGGTCCTTGCCGGCCAGGGCGAGCGGCAGGCTGGCGGCCTGGATGGGCGTCATCGAGAGGTAGCCCAGCTGCTGCAGATTCGCCCGCATCTGGGGCGGCAGGGGCAGGGTGTCGAAGGAGGTGGCGCTAGGCGCCGCCGGCGGCTGCGAGGCAGCAGGTGCCGCGGGCGCGGCGCCGGTGGGATCGGTGCGGGTCATGCACGATTGTCGCCCAGCGGGTGTGCCATGAAGAAACACAGCATCTGATCGCTGGCATCGGGCCCCAGCCAGTCGGTGTACGAGCCGGTCTGTTCGCCGCCGGACCAGCCGTGTCCGCCGCCTTCGATCAGCCAGAGCTCGGCGTGCACGCGCCCCTGCGGCGTCACGTGCGCGCGGCGTGTGTAGGCCCGGGTGCCCTCGCGACCGTTCTCGACGCGCTGGACCCCGGCCACGCCGGCGGTGGCGTCGGCGTAGACGCGCTCGCCGTTGAGCGGATGCACCGTCATGTCGCGCGTGCCGTGGAAGACGATGGTCGGCGTGGGGCGGACGGCGTCGGCCGCCGAATCGGCCGTCGCGGCGCTTGTCGTGCTCGCCGCGGACGGACGCGCGGACTGTCCGCTGCGCATCATCGCCATCGCGCCGTTCGCGTCGTCGACGGCGCCATGTGGCAGGCCGGAATGCACGCCGACGGCGGCGAAGAGTTCCGGATAGGCGCGTCCGACGATGACCGCCATCGCGCCGCCCGCCGAGAGGCCCGCGATGTAGACGCGCTGGGTGTCGACGCGGTGGCTGGCCATGATTTCCTGCGTCAGCGCGGCGATCAGCGCGGGCTCGCCGCGGCCGCGCTCCTGGTGGTTCGTCTTGAACCAGTTCCAGCAGCCCTGCGGATTCGCCTGCGTCGACTGCGCCGGATAGAGCACCAGCCAGCCGTTGCGGCGGGCCATCTCGTTCATGCGGGTGCCGGCGGCGAAGTCGTCGGGATCCTGGCCGCAGCCGTGCAGCATCACCAGCAGCGGACGCGGTTCGTCGTCGTCGCCGGGCGGGACGTAGAGCTGATAGTCGATGGAAACGCGGCCTTGCACGGACGTGCTGCGGAGGAACCGTTCTGCGAGCGTGCCGCTCTCAGGGTCGAGCGGGAGGTCGATGAGCATTCGGAGGCCGATGGCGCCGGCGGCGCGTGTGTCAGTGCGGCGATTGAAGCACGGATCCCCGTTCGGCTGCATGAAGGTTTGCGATACCCGTGCGGGTGGGGTCGCAACTGCACCGCGCGGGTGCGGCCCGAGGCGGTTCGATGCGGTGCAATGCGGTGCAATGCGAGTCAAGGCGCCTCGGAGCGGCTCTCGGTATCGCGATCGCGTTCGTAACGCCGGCTGGACGGGAAGGGGGGCAACCAGTGCTCGCGGCGGACGGTCCACAGCTCGTAGGTCGGCTGGAACCGATCCGGCGCATCCAGCGCGCCGAGGTGCACCTCGATCTCGTCGCCGCTGCGCGAGAACACGGACGAGCCGCAGCGCGGGCAGAAGTGCCGGCCACGGAACTCGTTCGTCGCGCCCGTGACGGTTACTGCGTCCTGCGGAAAGATCGCCGACGCATGAAAGAGCGCGCCGTGATGCTTGCGGCAGTCGAGGCAATGACAGACGCCGACCCGGTCGGGACGGCCGGTCGCTACGAGGCGGATGTCGCCGCAGAGGCAGCCGCCGGTGACTCGGTCCATGGGATCGCCTCCTCGTGCCGTGGCAGCGGAACAACCCTCTCGCTCGGAGGACACGTCGCACCTCAGTCCTTGCGCTTCTCCACCAAGGCCTTGAGCGTGGTCAGATCGCGGGCGACATGCGCCGCGTCGCTCTCGAAGGCTTCGTCGGGCACGTCAGGCATGCGCAGCAGCACGAAGGCGACCACGCAGCCGTCGCCCGACGGCGTCACCCGCATCGCGTTGTGGAAGCGCTGGCCGTCGGGCAGCGTCACGTCGTGGTCGAGCACGCGGAATGCATTGCGCGGCGCCAGCTCGACGCGGATGCGGCCCATCGGCGATTCGGCGAACCAGCCGTCGGCCTCCTGCCGGATGCCCGTGGCGAGTCCCGACGCCCACAGCGGCAGCCGCTCCGGCGCACAGGCGAAGTCGTAGACCGTGTCGGCGTCGACATCGATCGTCTCGGAAATCACACGGGCGGGATGAGTGGTCATGGAAGTCTCCTTTGAGGACGAGCCGGACGAGGGCCATGGTTTCCCGTCGAAAGGAGCAAGGCAAGTGCCAGCCCCCGTCACCGTGGGCGGCACCCCTCACAATGCTCGTCCGGCATCTCCCCATCCTCGGACCTCATGGATCGATTCGACGCGCTGCAGGCCTTCGCCCGCGTGGTGGAAGCGGGCAGCTTCACCAAGGCGGCGCAGACGCTGCACATGAGCAAGACCACCGTGACGCAGCTGGTGCAGCAGCTGGAGGCGCGCCTGCGCGTGAAGCTGCTGCACCGGACGACGCGCCAGGTCCGTGTGACGCCCGACGGCGCGGCTTACTACGAGCGCGTCGTGCGGGTGCTGGCGGAGCTCGACGACGCGGACACCGCGCTGTCGGATGCCACCAGCACGCCGCGCGGCCGGCTGCGCGTGGACGTGCCGAGCCCCTTCGCGCGCATGGTGCTGATGCCGGCGCTGCCCGACTTTCATGCGCGGCATCCGGAGATCCAGCTCGACATGGGCGTCAGCGATCGCATGGTCGATGTGATCGGCGACAACGTCGACGCCGTGCTGCGCGGCGGCGAGGTCACCGTGCCCTCGCTGATCGCGCGGCGGGTCGGCGACCTTCAGCTCGGCGTCTTCGCGTCGCCGCATTACCTGGCGGCGGCGGGCACTCCGACGCATCCGGCCGACATCGAGGAGCCGAACCACCGCATCGTCGGTTTCCTGCGCGCCAGCAAGGGCACGGTGATGTCCATCGAGATGCGCCGCGGCGAGGAAGCCATCGAGGTGCGCGGTCGCTACGTCGTCGCGGCCGACGACGGCAACGCCTATCTGGCCGCGGGGCTCGCCGGGATGGGCGTGCTCTGGCTGCCGCGCTACATGGCCGATCCGCATGTGGCGAGCGGCGAGCTCGTTCCGCTGTTCACCGAGTGGGCGATGGATCCGATGCCGATGTACCTCGCGTATCCACCCAACCGGCACGTCAGCGCGAAGTTGCGCGTGTTCATGGACTGGATCGAGGAACTGATGGCCCGCCACGCCCCGATGGTCGCGCGGCGGGCGTGAGGACTCAGGGCGCGGCGGTGGCCGATCCCGAACCCGCGCCGCGGCGGCTGTCGATCCACGTGTCGACCACCTCTTCCAGCACGGTCAGCGGCACGTCCCCGGTCAGCAGCACGACGTTGTGGAACTGCTTGATCTCGAAGCGCTCGCCCAGCTGCTGGCGCGCCTTCTCGCGCAGCGCCTCGATGCGCAGACGACCGAGCATGTACGCGCAGGCCTGGCCCGGCCAGGTGACGTAGCGGTCGACCTCCTGCGGCGAGATGCCGTAGTCGATCGCCTGCTGTCGCGTCCACTTCATCGCATGCAGGCCGGTGTCGACGACGAGGCGACGGGCCCGGAACAGGGCCCCGTAGAGCTGGCCGAGGTGGCCGACCGGGTCGCCGTCGTACCAGCCGTTCTCGACCGCCAGCTGCTCCGAGTAAAGCGCCCAGCCCTCCACGTAGGCCGAACCGGCGGAGAACGCCTGGCGGCGGCGGAAGTAGGGCAGGTCCTTCGCCTCCATCTGGATCGCGAGCTGGAAGTGATGGCCCGGGATCGCCTCGTGGTGCACCAGCGTCCGCATGTCGGCGATCTCGTAGGTCGGTCCGGCGAGCGGTGCCCAGAACACGCCCGGCTGCGAACCGTCCGGCGCAGGTGTCGTGTAGTGCGCGGCGGCGGTGGGCTCGGTCAGCGCGGGCTCGCGGCGGACCTCGACGGGCGCCTTCGGCATCACGTCGAAGATCAGGCGTGCGCGCTTCTCGGCGTCACGCAGGTAAGTGGTGTAGCGATCCAGCAGCTCGGTCTGCGGCGCGGCGCCCGTGGGCTGCCGGTCGGCATCCATCTTGCGGAAGCGCTGCTCGATCGTGCCCTCGGCATACCCGAGCGGCCGCAGCAGGCCGTCCATCTCTGCTTCGATGCGGGCGACCTGCTTCAGGCCGATCGCGTGGATCTCGGCCGGCGTGAGCTCGGTCGTGGTGTTGGCCCGCAGGCGCGCGGCGTAGAACTTGTCGCCGTCGGGCAGGCGCCAGACGCCGGCGTCGTCGGTGGTCAGCGGCAACTGGGCGCGCATCAGCGCCAGGCCGCGTTTCCACGCGGGGACGATGGACTTCGCGACGAGGGTCTCGGCCCGCGCGCGAGCCCGCTTGCGGGCGCCCTCGTTCATGTCGGCCAGGCCGGCCATGCGCTCGGTCAGCGAGAGCACCAGCGGGTTGCTGGCGGGCGGCGCACCCACGAACTGCTCGATCTGTCCGATCGTGGTTGCCGTGATGAAGCGCGGCATCAGCACGCCCTTGGCCTGCGCGGCGCGGGCGCGGACGATGCCCTGGTCCATCAGCGCCGCGAGGCCTTCCATCCGCTTCAGGAAGCTGCGCACGTCGCGCGCGCCGCGCATCGGGTGCTCCTGGACGAGGAAGGTGATCGGACCGACGTGCACGCCGGCCATGTGCTCGAAGACGTAGTGGTGGTCGAGGAAGGCCGCCTCCGCCACGTCCTGCTGCAGCGACCACGCCACCAGCGCGGCGGAGGTGCGCTGCGTCGGCGTCAGCGCCTCGTGCGGGAATCGGGCGAGCTCGATCAGCGCCTGACGGTCGCGGGCGAGGTCGGCGAGCGCGGAGGCGCGCGAGAAGTCGTCCCATTGGCCGTCGAGCCGGTCCTGCGTCGGGCCCTCGAAGTACTGCATGCGCGTCGCATGCTCGGGCTGGCTCTTCATGCGCGCGGCGGCGACGCGCTCTGCCCAGGTGTCGAAGTCGGCGGCGGTGGTCGGCGCTTTTGCAGTTTCCGCGGTCGCGGCAGCGACCGGCGTGGCGCTCAGCGCCGGCACGGTGGCGACCAGGCCACCGAGTCCAGCCGCAAGGAGTGTCCGACGCCGCAAGGTCGGCGCGGATTTGGAAAGGGTCGTCTTCGTCATGTGCTCTCCCGGGTCGACGAGGGGTCGACGAGGGGTCGATTGGAACGGGAGGCAGGGTAACCGGCTATTCGTCACTCCCCGGGGAGCACGGTGCGGCGTTACTCGCCGCTGAACTCGTGATCGGCGAACTCGGCGCGATTCCACTTGATCAGGGTCTTGAGCTTCGCGTCGGCGGCGACGGTGGGTGCCGGCGACGGAATCAGCCGTTCACACGAACTGCGCCGCCGCGTTGGCCGACGCCCATGCCCATTGGAAGTTGAAGCCCCCCAGATGGCCGGTGACGTCCAGCACTTCGCCGATGAAGTACAGCCCGGGGGACTTCAGCGATTCCATCGTCTTTGACGACACCTCCTTGGTGTCGACGCCGCCCAGCGTGACCTCCGCCGTGCGGTAGCCCTCGGTGCCCGCAGGCACGACCTGCCACGCCGACAGGCGCTCGGCGATCTGCTGCAGCTCCGCATGCGTGTACTGCTTGACCGGCTTGGACACGAACCACTGCTCGCCGATCAGCGTCGCCATCTTCTTCGTGAACAGCTCAGCCAGCAGCGTCTTGAGCTCCGCATTGGGGCGGTCGTTCCGCTGCTGCGCGAGCCAATCCGGGACGTCGAGGTCGGGCAGCAGGTTGATCTCCACCGCCTGGCCCGGTTGCCAGTACGACGAGATCTGCAGGATCGCCGGCCCGCTCAGGCCGCGATGCGTGAACAGGATGTTCTCGCGGAAGCTCTTGCCGTTGCAGCTGACCAGGCAGTCGACCGAGGTCCCGCTGAGCTCGTTGCACAGGTCCTTGAGCTGGTCCGTGATCGTGAACGGCACCAGCCCGGCGCGCGTCGGCAGCAGCGTGTGGCCGAACTGCTTCGCGACCTGGTAGCCGAATCCGGTCGCGCCCATCGTCGGGATGGACAGCCCGCCGGTGGCGATCACCAGCGACTGGCAGCGCATCGGTCCCGCGGTGGTCGCGAGCGCATATCCGCTCTCGGTCTTCTCGATGGACTCGACGGTGGTGTCCAGCATCGGTACCACGCCGACCTCCGCGCACTCGGCGAGCAGCATGCGCAGGATGTCGATGGACTTGTTGTCACAGAACAGCTGGCCGAGCTTCTTCTCGTGGTGCGGGATCTGATGCTTGTTGACCAGCGCGATGAAATCCCACTGCGTGTAGCGCGCCAGCGCCGACTTGCAGAAGTGCTTGTTCTCCGAGAGGAAGTTGGCCGGCTCGGTGTACAGGTTGGTGAAGTTGCAGTTGCCGCCGCCGGACATGAGGATCTTCTTGCCGGCCTTGTTGGCGTGGTCCACGAGCAGCACGCGGCGGCCGCGCTGGCCGGCCAGCGCGGCGCACATCAGGCCCGCGGCCCCCGCGCCTATGATCACGACATCGGTGTCCTGCACGTCCACAACTGCTTCCCTTCGACCCTTGACTTCCACGCTTGGCGCCCGCTCGCACCGAGCGGAGCGCTGCGGGCGATGGGCGCGGGACTTTAACGCATCACACTCCCCCGCACTGCCACCGCGGCCAGCACCGCCGGCCCTCACCCCCCGCCCGCTCCCGCAGTGCGGGAGCGGGAGCAAGAGGCGCTCAGCGTTGTCGACGCCATGCCGGAACTGAATAGCAGCTAGTCCAGGCCATAACTTGGACGACTGGCGGCGGCTCTCCACAATCCGCCGGAGTCGGCCTGGCAGGGCAGCGCCCTGCCGCGGTCGTTCCCAGCGAACCAGAGAGCCTCATGATCATCGACGTCCACGGTCACTACACCACCGCTCCCGCCGCGCTCGGCGCCTGGCGCGACCTGCAGATCGCGGGCCTGAAGGACCCGGCGCGGGCGCCCAGGGCCAGCGACCTGAAGATCTCCGACGACGAGCTGCGCGAGTCGATCGAGACCAACCAGCTCAAGAAGATGAAGGAGCGCGGCTCCGATCTGACGATCTTCAGCCCGCGCGCCAGCTTCATGGCGCATCACATCGGCGATTTCCAGACGTCGGCGACCTGGGCCGCGATCTGCAACGAGCTCTGCGCGCGCGTCGCGGAACTCTTCCCCGAGCACTTCGTCGGCGCGGCCATGCTCCCGCAGAGCCCCGGCGTCGACCCGGCGAGCTGCATCCCCGAGCTGGAGAAGTGCGTCAACGACTACGGCTTCGTCGGCATCAACCTGAACCCGGACCCGTCCGGCGGCCATTGGACGAGCCCGCCGCTGACCGACCGCCACTGGTACCCGCTCTACGAGAAGATGGTCGAGCTGGACATCCCCGCGATGGTCCACGTCAGCACCAGCTGCAACGCGTGTTTCCACACCACCGGCGCGCATTACCTGAACGCGGACACCACCGCCTTCATGCAGTGCCTGACCGGCGACCTGTTCAAGGACTTCCCGACGCTGAAGTTCCTGATCCCGCACGGCGGCGGCGCGGTGCCCTACCACTGGGGCCGTTTCCGCGGACTGGCGCAGGAGCTCAAGAAGCCGTTGCTGGACGAGCATCTGCTCAACAACATCTTCTTCGACACCTGCGTCTATCACCAGCCGGGCATCGACCTGCTGACGAAGGTGATCCCGGTGAAGAACGTGCTGTTCGCGTCCGAGATGATCGGCGCGGTGCGCGGCATCGATCCCGAGACGGGCCACTACTTCGACGACACCAAGCGCTACATCGCCGCCACGCCGCACCTCAGCGACGAGGAGCGCCACCTGGTCTATGAGGGCAACGCGCGGCGCGTGTTCTCGCGGCTGGACGCGCGGCTGAAGGCACAGGGCCGCTGAGCGTCGAGGCGTGCGGCGGCGCGACGTGCAGAGGGATTCGCGCTGACGCCGCACGCCGGTGCTGCGACACTCCTGGGCATGCTTTCTGCTTCGTGCCCGGGATGAGCGCCACACCTGACGACCCCACACCGCCGCTGCCGCCCTCAGGCACGATCGCCGCCGAGCCGATCACCGAGCCGCTCGCCGATCTGGCGATCCGCTCCCACACGGCCTTCGAGGACGCGCAGGCGATCTTCACCGGGACGCTGTTCGTCTCGCTGGCGCTGATCCTGTTCGCGCAGGTCGGGCTGCTGACGGGCGGCACGGCCGGCGCAGCCTTCGTGCTGCACTACGCGACCGGCATCAGCCTGGGCAAGTTGTTCTTCGTCATCAACCTGCCGTTCTACTGGTTCGCCTGGACGCGCATGGGCCGCGAGTTCACGATCAAGACCTTCGTCTCGATCGCGCTGCTGTCGGTGCTCACCGAGTTCTCGCCGAAGCTCTTCGCCATCGACCGCATCCACCCGGCCTACGCGGCGGTCCTCGGCGGCGCGCTGCTGGGTTCGGGCTGCCTGTTCCTGGCGCGGCACCGCGCCAGTCTCGGCGGCGCGACCATCGTCTCGCTCTACCTGCAGAAGGCCAAGGGCTGGCGCGCCGGCAAGGTGCAGATGGCCATGGACTGCGTCATCGTGCTGCTCGCGCTCACCGTGGTGGACGTGGAGCGGGTGGCGTACTCGGTGCTCGCGGCCGTGGTGATGAATCTCTTCATCGCCGTCAACCACAAGCCGGGCCGTTACGCGGTGCTGTGAGGGAGCGCTTCCGATCTAGGGGGAGATCGTCGACCTAGGGATGTGCCCTTTCCCCGGGACTGCCTAGTCTGGCCTCACGGCTTCTTCACGGCTCGATCCCGGGCACGGCAACGAAGCGGTATTCGCAGGGGATGCGCCATGCCCACACGCCAGCTGATGCTCACCCAGCTCAAGTGCGTCGACGACACGAGCGAGGGCGGCGACGACTCGCCCTACGTGCTGGTCTTCATGGCGCATCGCAACGTGCCCGGCGGCAAGCTGCACCGGCTTCGCGACTCCGACTGGGATGACAACTTCAACGTCAATTCCGTCGACAACACGCGGCGCATCATCGATGAAGCCGAAGCCGGCGGCGCCTTCGTCTTCGTGTTCATGCTGGAGGAGGACTGGGATCCGGACCTCGGCGGCGGCGGGATCCTCCAGGTGATGATGCAGAGCATCTGGAACGCGTACGGACAGAGCGGCTGGAGCAATCTCACGCCGGCCCAGTTGCGCTCGGTCGTCGGCCCCAAGCTGTCGAACATCGTGTCGGGTTCGCTGGCCAACGACGAGTACCTCGGCTGGCACAGCTTCGTCGTGCCGACGGTGACGACGGAAACGCCGCTCACGCCGCTGAACTTCAGCGGCGACGGCGGCACCTACAAGCTCACGTTCACAGTGAGGATCAAGGGCGGATGACGCGGCGTCAGACGCTCGATCCCCAGCGTGGAGGGAACCGGTCTCCAGGGCCTCCCTAGCCCGGCGTCCCGGCCTGCCGGCGGCGGAATTCCGTCGTCGGCAGGCCGCCGACGCCCCAGTTCTCGAGCTCGACCTCGTCGATGACGACGAAGGTCGTGTGGTGCGGCTTGCCCATCACCTCGAACAGCAGGTCGCTGACGCCCCGGATCAGGGCTGCCTTCTGCTCGGGCGTGGTGGCGCTGGCGCCGGGGGCGGTGCCCTCGCGGGTCACCTTGATGTTGACGTAGGGCATGAGGGCTCCTCAGCGGCCGGCGTGCTGGCCGCCGTCGACGTTGAGCAGCTCGCCGGTGACGAAGCCGGCGCGCTCCAGATACAGCACGGCCTCGACGATCTCGCTGATCTCGCCCATGCGGCCCATCGGGTGCAGTGCGGCGAGGAACTCGTGCGTCTCCGGCGCGTGCATCGGCGTCTTGATCACGCCGGGGCGCACCGCGTTCACGCGCACGCCGGTCTTGGCGTACTCGATTGCGAGCGAGCGCGTCACCGCGTCCAGACCGCCTTTGGTCAGGTTGGCCATCGCGGCCGGCACGCCGGTGATCGGTTGATCGACCAGCGTGGTCGTGATCTGCACGACGTGGCCGCTTTTCTGCAGCAGCATCTGCGGCAGCGCCAGCTGCGTGACGTGGAAGAAGCCGGCGACGTTGACCGCGAACGCGTCCTGGAAGTCCTGCGGCGTGTACTCGGTGAAGGGCTTGGCGATGAAGATGCCGGCGTTGTTGATCAGCGTGTCGATGCGGCCGAAGCGGTCGAGCGCGGCCTGCACGACGCGTTGCGCGACCAGGCGGTCGCCGATGTGGCCGGGGACGGCGACGACGTCGGCGTCGTCGGCCTGCTGGATGTGGCGCGAGTTGGCCACGACGGCATAGCCCTGCGCGCGATACGCGGCGACAAGCGCCGCGCCGATGCCTTGCGAGGCGCCGGTCACGATGGCGACCTTGCGGGCGGCGGTGTTGGTGCTGGCGGTGTTGGAGGTGGAGGCGGTGGACATGGAAAGGCTCCTGTTCATGCGGGATCCGGAGGATCCGGGTGGATGGGGACGCCGCGTGGATCGATGAGACGTTCGGCGTTGGACAGCAGGTTAGGAGCCGGCCCTCCCGGGCGGTAGCCGCTATCCTGTCTCAATGGCTGATCAAAAACGCACAGGGCTCCGAGGGGGTGTGGACTGGGAGGATCTGCGGGTCTTCCTCGCGCTCGGGCGGCACGGCAGTCTGTCCGCGGCGGCCCGCGCGCTGACGGTCAATCACGCGACGATCTCGCGGCGCATCCAGGCGCTCGAGGACAGCCTCGGCGAGAAGCTCGTCGACCGGCGGCCGGACGGCTATGTGTTGACGGCGGCGGGGAGGCGCGCGCTCGCGGCGGCGGGCGAGATGGAGGCCGCGGCGCAGTCGCTGGCGCGCGAGGGCGTCGGCGGCGACGGTGTCGCGGTGCGCGGGCTGGTGCGGGTGAACGCGCCGCCGGCCCTGTCGCAGGGCTTCCTGATCGATCGGCTGGCGCCGCTCGCGGTGCTGCATCCGGGACTGGACATCGATCTCGCGACGGACCTGCGGGCGGTGAGCCTGGACCGGCACAAGGCGGACATCGCGGTGCGTCTCACGCGGCCCAAGGATGGCGACTTCATCGTGAAGCCGCTGGGCACGATGGGCTTTGGTCTCTACGGCACGCCGTCCGTCTGCGAGACCGTCGAGACCGGC
This sequence comes from Mitsuaria sp. CC2, assembly GCF_048957715.1. Lineage (NCBI taxonomy): Bacteria > Pseudomonadati > Pseudomonadota > Betaproteobacteria > Burkholderiales > Sphaerotilaceae > Roseateles > Mitsuaria sp. CC2. Next base: position 89,185 of record NZ_JARVXN010000035.1, read on the forward strand.
TCCGATCCAGTATTCGTCGGCTTCGACGAGGAAAGCGCCGACATGCCCGACGCGCTGTGGCTGGCGCAGCGCTTTCCGCGCGCGCGAGTGGCGTTCCGCGCGAACAACCACATGTCGCAGGCCATCGCGGCGAGGACCGGCGCGGGCCTGGCGGTGCTGCCGCATTACATCGGGCGGCAGGTGCCGGGGCTGCGCGCGTGCGCGCTGGAACCGGTGCGCGAGCCGCGGGAGATGTGGCTGCTGATCCGCGGGCAGGACCGGAAGGACCGGGTGATCCGCACCGTGGCGGATCATCTGCAGCGGGTGTTCGAGGAAGAACGCGAGCTCTTCCTGACCTGAGCGTTCAGGCCGTTCCGGGCTCCTGAAGATTCAACAGGCGGCTCACCTTGTCCTCGTCATCGCGCGTCGCCGGCTGATAGACGACCATCCCGAGGTCCGGTCGCTGATCGACGGCGAACGCCGAGTACTCGAACGCGATCAGTCCGACGACGGGGTGCCGCAGACGCTTCACACCTTCGCCGAAGGCCTTCACGTCGTGCTCTCGCCAGAAGCGCTCGAACTCGGGGCTGAGCGCGCTGACCTCGCGCACGAGTGCTTCGACCTTGGACGTATCCGTGACACGTGCCGAGTCCGCGCGGAAAGCCGCGACGACGAAACGCGCGACACTTTCCCAGTCGTCCTGCGCCGCTCTCACGCGCGGGTTGCAGAAGATCAGCTTCACGATGTTGCGCTGCTCGGGCGGCAGCGCGCTGTAGTCGGTGAGCACCGCGCTGGCCGCGCGGTTCCAGCCGACCACGTCCCACAGCGGCGTCTTCACGATCGCGGGACTCAGCGTGAGCGCGTCCAGCACGCGCTGCAGCCGCGGCGTGATGCCGGTCGCTTCCGGGGCGCGGGTCTCGGGCGCGCGGCCGAAGGCGAGCAGAAAGAGATGCTCGCGCTCCACGTCCGTGAGCAGCAGTGCGGCGGCGATGCGTTCGAGGACCACTTCCGACGGCGCGCCGCCGCGCCCCTGCTCCAGCCACGTGTACCAGGTCGGGCTCACGTGCGCGCGCTGCGCGACTTCCTCGCGGCGCAGACCGGGCGTGCGCCGGCGCGTCATCGGCAATCCGAACGCGGCGGGGTCCAACCGCTCGCGGCGATCGCGCAGGTAGGCGCCGAGCACGTTGTCCCTGGGCACCTGGGCCGACGCGACGGGTTGCCCGGAAGAAGGCGTCGAGGCGCGATCAGAAGGAGAAGGCAGGGAGGGAAGGGGGAAGACGTTGTTCATCCTGTTAGCCGCCATACCTGGATAAGGTCACTACTACACCGGGATGGATTCTGCGCGGACGATGCGTCGCATCAACTTTCGAGGGCTTCTCTCATGCGCGTTTTCGTCACTGGAGCCACGGGCTTCGTCGGGTCGGCGGTGGTCGATGAATTGATCGAGGCCGGCCATCAGGTGCTGGGTCTGGCGCGGTCGGACGCATCCGCGGAAGCGCTGGTCCGAGCCGGCGCCGAGGTGCATCGCGGCACGATCGACGATCTGGACAGCCTGCGCTCGGGCGTGCAGGCAACCGATGCGGTCATCCACACGGCGTTCGATCACGACTTCTCGCGTTTCGCCGAGAGCTGCCGTCGCGACGCAGTCGCCATCGAGGCTCTGGGCGAGGCGATCGCCGGATCGACGCGGCCGCTGCTGGTGACCTCGGGACTGGCGATGCCGGTGTCGGGCCGTCTGGGTCACGAAGGCGATCCGTGCCTGCCGGTATCGGACGGCTATCCGCGAGCGTCGGAACCGACCGCGTTGGCGCTTGCAGCGCGGGGCATCAACGCGGCCACCGTGCGGCTCTCGCCGACGGTGCACGGCGCGGGCGATCACGGTTTCGTGCCCATCCTCATCGACCTCGCGCGCCGGACGGGGCGATCGGCCTACGTCGGCGACGGACAGAACGCGTGGAGCGCGGTGCATCGGCGCGATGCGGCGGTGGTGTTCCGCCGGGCGATCGAAGTGCCGAAGGCAGGTGCGCGCTGGCACGCGATCGCGGAGGAGCGGATCCCGTTCAAGGACATCGCGACGGCGATCGGCGAGCGGCTCGGCGTGCCGGTGGTGAGTCTGTCGCACGAGGAGGCGCCGGCGCACTTCGGCTGGTTCACGAAGTTCGCCGGCTTGAGCCTCGCGGCGACGAGCACCGTCACGCGCGAGACGCTCGGCTGGGCGCCGCGGCATCCGACGCTGGCGGAGGACCTGGAGGACGCGGGCTACTTCGACCTGAAGGTTTAACGCCCCGTCAGGGCGCGCGCCTTTGCGGCGCACGCAGCGACTTCAGGTCGTGAACACGAACTTGAGCCCCTTGCGGTTCGGACCGATGAAGCTCATGTCGGGATAGATGCGGCGCTGGATCCAGAAGACGTATCCGATGATCCCGACCGAGATCGCAAAGCCGGCGATGCTGCCGGCCGTCATCGGGAACATGCCGGCGAAGTTGCGGCCCAACGTGATGATCGAGAGGAAGAGATAGCCGGCGTAGGCGCCGGCCCGGGGTTGGCGGAAGCCCCAGGCGAAGAGCAGTGGAATGAGCATCAGCGACAGTCCGAGGAAGACGGAGACGGACACCGTGATCGCGAAAATGATCAGCGCCTGCAGGATCATGAAGGCAGTGAGGATGTTGACGTGCAGCTTCATCTCGCCGAAGGCCTGGAGGTCGGGCTTGCTGGCCAGCCAGACGGCCAGATGGCGATCCTTGACGCCTTGCCCCGACAGCTGCCGGAATATCTCTGTCTTGCCCTTTCCCTCGGCGAGCATCGCGTCCATCTGTCGGCGGATGGTTTTCATGTCGCTCATGGATCCTCCCTGGATCGGTGTTGTCGTGAAGGGCGGGATTCTGGCTCAGCCCACTTTGGATCGCGGGCAAGGGCGTCAATGCGGCGAGCGCTCCGGCTTCTTGACGCGGCGCAGCCACGCCTGCGCGAGCAGATCGGCCTGCTTCTGCTCGTCGTCGCTGTACGGCGGCGTCGGAGCGTCGAACTCGAAAGGTGTGCGGGGGCGCTTCGAACGGCTCGTACGCGTGCTGTCGAGCGCCTCGAACGAGATCTCGTAGGCGCGAGTCTCGATGCGGGAAAGTCCGAACACTTCGGGGTGGCGCGCGAGCACCAAGGGAGCGATGTCGTCGCCGCTGAAGAAGTCCGCCCGCAGCGCATCGCGTAATGGCGCCTTCATCGCCGCGGGCGGATCGAAGCCGACGAGTTCGCCGTAGATCGCAGCGACCTTCCGCGAGCCCGCGAGCAGCGCCCGTTCGGCGAGCTCCTTCTGGCGAGACATGAGATCCGGGGGAATGGATTGGCAGCGCCGACCGCGCTCGTTGAACGCGTTGATCGCGACATCGCCCGCTTCTCCGGCAAGGCGGCCATCCGTTCTCATCCGCTCGATGTGTTGCACGAGGTCTGGATTGAAGCGGCAGACCGACATGATGTTCACCGCTTCGCTGAGTTGCTCGGGCGTGCCGTCATTGAAGGCGGAAATCACGATCTGGCCGAAGTCGCGCATCGCGGCGGATGCGCCGATGGCGAGCGGAGGGACAAGGGGATCGTCATTGGCTTCGGCTTGGCCTTGACGTACCGGGGCGGCCTGTCTTGTTATCGAGGCCGGGAGCGCGGCCTCATTGGCGATTTGTTCGGGCGTGGTGGTGGCCACTGGCTCAAAGGCCGGTGCAGCGGAGGGCCGCACCAGAGGCTCAACGGGCGTGGGCGTGATCGAGAAATACGCCAGCGCCGCGATCGTGCCAAGCGTGGCCAATGCGGCGCCCGCGAAGGCTGCTCCCCGATCCTTCACCGCACTCATCCCTTCGGCCTGCCCGGAGACTTGCGTTCCTGCTTCAGGCGTTCGGCGATCGATTCGGACTCGCGGACCGCGTCCTCGGGCATGTCGCGGAAAGGACCCTCCCGCAGCAGCGTTTCATGGAGCGGCTTGTCCTCCTCCCGCGCCTCGGACATGGCCACCAGGAAGTAGGCCCGCGCCTCGGCCTTGGAAAGCCCCAGTCGCGCGCCGTTGAAGGCGAACTCCTGGACGATTTCCCGATCGCCGTCTCGGAAAGCGGCGTTCATCGCGTTGAGCAAGGGCTGACGCATCGCCTCGGGCGGTCGGTAGCCGACAGAGCGTCCATAGATCAGGGCCACGTCGGCGGCGTCGGGCCCGCCCGCCTCGACGGCGCGTGCCGCAAGCGCGCCGCGCTGGGCCTGCATCTCCGGCGTGATCGACTTGCATTGACCTTCCAGCCACGCCGCTGCGGCGATCCTCCTGTTGCGCTTCGGATCCTGCGCGCTCACGCGCCTGGCCGTGTCCGACCAGTCGTACAGCGACGCCCGCAGACAGGTCTGAAGCACGAAAGCGGCTTCACCGGCCTCTTTCGGCGTACCGCCGTGCATGCCGATCAACACGACCTGGCCGAAGTCCTGCATCGTGGGCGGCTTGAACTCAACGGCGGCTTTGGCCGTGGCGCCGCTTGCCGCGGCTGAGGCCGGCATGACAGCTGGCGCGGGCTTGTCGATCTGCCCGGTCGTCCCGGCGGTCGCGACGTCGGGTTCAGCAGCGCGTTGCGGCACGGACGCCGGCGCCTGAGTGACGGCGGACGCGCGGGCCAAAACGACGCGCTCGTCTTTCGGCGATTCAGGCCAGAACGGGACTGCGATCGCCGCGGCGGCCAAGAGCAGCCCGCCCGCCACGATCCAGCGGCGTGGATGATCCATCTTCGACTCCCTGCGATGCGGTCGTTCGCCGCTTTGACGCCGCGGATGTTATCGACGCAGGAAGCGAAAAGGCCGGGGCCCCCATCGGAGGGGGGCGCCGGCCTCATCGACTGCGACTGCCGAGGGCATTGGCCCTCACGCCGTCCTCACTTCGGCTGCTTGACGATGCGCAGGTAAGGCTTCGGCGCCTTCCAGCCTTCCGGATAGATCGTCTTGGCTTCGTCGTCGGACACAGAGCCCGCGATGATCACGTCGTCGCCGTGCTTCCAGTTCACCGGCGTCGCGACGCGGTGCTTGGCGGTCAGCTGGATGGAGTCCAGCACGCGCAGGATCTCGTCGAAGTTGCGACCCGTGGTCATCGGGTAGGTCAGCGTCAGCTTGATCTTCTTGTCCGGACCGACGATGAACACCGAACGCACCGTCGCGTTCGTCGCCGCCGTGCGGCCGTCCGACGTGCCCGGCTCTTCGGCCGGCAGCATGTTGTAGAGCTTGGCCACGTTCAGGTCGGTGTCGCCGATCATCGGGTAGTTCACCGCGGCGCCTTGCGTCTCCTCGATGTCCGCCGCCCACTTCGAGTGGTTCTCGACCGGGTCGATCGACAGGCCGATCAGCTTGGCGTTGCGCTTGGTGAACTCCGGCTCGATCCTCGCCATGTAGCCCAGCTCGGTCGTGCACACCGGCGTGAAGTCTTTCGGATGCGAGAACAGAATGGCGTAGCTGTCGCCGATCCAGTTGTGGAAGTCGATCTCCCCCTTCGTCGTCTTGGCGGTGAAGTTCGGGGCGATGTCGTTGATGCGCAGGGACATGGTGGGCTCCAAGGTTGAAAGTGCCGTCGCCTTCGAACGGCGAAGCGGCAAGCCGGGCGATTCTCGTCGTCAATCGCGCGGCCGGGGCACCCGGCAGGGGGGAGCGACATTCTTGTCCTCCAGATTGACGACGGACGGAGTCTGCCCAATGGCCTTACTCGACCTGCGACTTTACTCATGCGCGAATGGCATGCTCACTGGCCGAAAGTCCAGTTCGCGCCGATCGTCCACCAGCCCTCCTTCGGCGTCCGCACGGCGCCGGCTCTCGCGTAGCTCACGTCCACCGTCAACTGGTCGCTCAGCGTGCGACGCAAGCCGAGCCGGGACAACGGCCGTTCGCCATCGTGGAAATACTCGGCGAGCGTCTGCCAGCCGGGGCTCATCTGCCACTCGGCGGCGATGCCGCGCTGAGTGCGGGCGTCACCGCCTTTCAATCGGGAACGTCCCAGGTTCAGGTGGAACGCCAGGTCCTCGCGCGGGGTCCAGGTCACCGGCACCAGCAGCGACTGCTGCGAACGCGGGGTCTGGTCTTGCCACCCCAGCCCGGCGACCACGCCGATCGCGAGCTGGGGCTGCAAGGCGGTCGCCCACTTGAGCTGCACGCCGTGCAGATGGAGCGACGACGCCGACCGGGACGTCTCCCGATCGGCGTTGATGCCGGCTTCCGCACCCAGCAGGTTGCAGCCGAGACCGGCGTGCTGGCGCTGGCGACGATCGAGGTTCGAGTGTTCGGCCCAGAGTTCGAGGTTGCATTGACCGGGGTCGACGGTAGCGGCGTCGTCGACGGCGTGATGCCCGCCGGCGGCGAGGCAGGCAGCGGATAGCAGCGGGCCGGTCAGCAGGACCAGCAGGAAAAAGCGCATGAAGGACTCCTGGGCGCACTGTCATGCACCCCCATTGGCGGGTGATGACGAGGCGCTTCACGATGGATCGGATCGGGTGAGTCGTCGCACAAGGGCGACGGTTGCCTCGGGAAGGCGATCGATGCGACAGGAGAAGGAAGGGCCGCGCGGCGGCGCGCGCGACCGGAGCCGGTCAGCGCGTCAGTCGTGCGGCGGCCGTTCCGGCTCGCGTCGCGAAAGGACTGGGGGCACTGTCCACGGGGGGCTCCAAAGGGGGAAAGGCGCGGATTGTGGCACCGGGGTGACCGCCGGCGCAATCTCGAACGGATCGTCGCGCACAAGAAAACTATCGCCCCGATAAACCCCGACTGTTGCTGTCCCGACTGAGCGAGTCCTAGACTCGTCCGCGCTCGCACGCCGCAAGGCAGAACAGTGGACCGAACCCCAGGCTCAACTCAGGAGGAAGACATGTCAGGTGAATCCGAATCGAAGTGCCCGTTCTCGGGCGGCACCCACCACCACGCGGTGGCCGGCACCAAGGGCAACCGCGACTGGTGGCCCGAGCAGCTCAACCTCTCCATCCTCTCGCTGCACTCGTCCAAGACCAACCCGATGGGCGAGGACTTCAAGTACGCGCATGAGTTCCAGACCCTCGACCTCGACGCCGTCGTCAAGGATCTGAACGCGCTGATGACCGACTCCCAGGACTGGTGGCCCGCCGACTACGGGCACTATGGTCCGTTCTTCATCCGCATGGCCTGGCACTCGGCCGGCACCTACCGCGTGCAGGACGGTCGAGGCGGCGCCGGCACCGGCGCGCAGCGCTTCGCGCCGCTCAACAGCTGGCCCGACAACGGCAACCTCGACAAGGCCCGCCGCCTGCTCTGGCCGATCAAGCAGAAGTACGGCCGCAAGCTGTCCTGGGCCGACCTGATGATCCTGGCCGGCAACGTCGCGCTGGAATCCATGGGCTTCAAGACCTTCGGTTTCGCCGGCGGTCGCACCGACGTCTGGGAGCCCGAGACGGACGTCTTCTGGGGCCCGGAGACCACGTGGCTCGGCGACGAGCGCTACGCCGGCGATCGTGACCTCGCGAACCCGCTGGCCGCCGTGCAGATGGGCCTGATCTACGTGAACCCGGAAGGTCCGAACGGCAACCCCGATCCGGCCAAGTCGGCGCGCGACATCCGCGAGACCTTCAAGCGCATGGCGATGAACGACGAGGAGACCGTCGCGCTGGTCGCGGGCGGCCACACCTTCGGCAAGGCGCACGGCGCGGGCGAAGCCCATCACGTCGGCGCGATGCCCGAGGGCGGGGACATCGAGGACCAGGGCCTGGGCTGGAAGAACAAGTTCGGCGAGGGCATGGGCGTCTACACCATCACCAGCGGCATCGAGGGCGCCTGGACGCCGACGCCGATCACCTGGGACAACAGCTACTTCGAGACGCTGTTCGGCTTCGAGTGGGAACTGACCAAGAGCCCCGCCGGCGCGCACCAGTGGACGCCCAAGGGCGGCGCGGGTGCGGGTACCGTGCCCGACGCGCACGACAAGAACCGCAGGCACGCGCCGATGATGACGACGGCCGACCTCGCACTGCGCGTCGACCCGGCCTACGAGAAGATTTCCCGCCGCTTCAAGGACAACCCGGCCGAGCTGGCCGATGCGTTCGCGCGCGCCTGGTACAAGCTGACGCACCGCGACATGGGCCCGCTGTCGCGCTACCTCGGCAAGCTGGTGCCCAAGGAAGAGCTGATCTGGCAAGACCCGGTACCGAAGGTCGATCACCCGCTGGTGGACGACAAGGACGTGACGGACCTGAAGGCCAAGCTGCTGGCCAGCGGCCTGACCGTGTCGCAGCTGGTGACGACGGCCTGGGCGTCGGCCTCGACCTTCCGCAGCGGCGACAAGCGCGGCGGCGCCAACGGCGCGCGGATCCGCCTCGCCCCGCAGAAGGAATGGCCGGTGAACCAGCCCAGCGAGCTCGAGAAGGTCTTGAGCAAGCTGGAAACGGTGCGCAAGGAGTTCAACGCGTCCGCGGCCGGCGGCAAGAAGATCTCGCTGGCCGACCTGATCGTGCTGGGCGGCTCCGCGGGCATCGAGGCGGCGGCGAAGCAGGGCGGGCATGACGTCGTCGTGCCGTTCACGGCGGGCCGCACGGACGCGTCGCAGGACCAGACGGACGTCGATTCGATGGGCTACCTGGAGCCCGCGGCCGACGGCTTCCGGAACTACGTCCGCAAGGACCTCGTCAAGCACACGGCCGAACTGCTGATCGACAAGGCACAACTGCTGTCGCTGAGCGCGCCCGAACTGACGGCGCTCGTCGGCGGGATGCGGGTGCTCGACACCAACGTCGGCCACACCAAGCATGGGGTACTCACCACGCGGCCCGGGACCTTGAGCAACGACTTCTTCGTCAACCTGCTGGACATGCGGACCAAGTGGCAGAAGTCGACGGGCGACGAAGCCGTGCTCGAAGGCCGGGATCGCACCTCGGGCGCCGCGAAGTGGACGGCGACGACGGCTGACCTGGTCTTCGGATCGAACTCGCAGCTGCGGGCGCTGTCCGAGGTGTACGCGTCCAAGGACGGCGAGAAGGTGTTCGTGAACGACTTCGTCAAGGCCTGGACCCGGGTGATGAACCTGGACCGCTACGACCTGATCTGAGCGGACGCGGGGCCGCCGCCCGGGAGGGTGGGCGGCCCCGCAAGCCATCTGCCCGCCGTAGGCAGATTGGCTACGGTGTAGGCAATTTGGCTACGCGGCCAGGGTCGGCAGCCTCTCCCGCTGACCCTCTGCTACGTTTGGTTCCAGAAATTTCTCCAATCGTTTCCTAAGATTGGGGGATGGACGTCCCCTCCAACAAGCCGGCCCACCGGCGTTTCGCCACTTCGATGATCGTCGCCGCCCTCCTGGCGCTGGGTCTGGGTGCGTGCGGCGGCGGGGGCGGCGATGCCCCGACGACGCCCGACCCGGTCACGCCCACTTCCCCCACGGATCCCACCAATCCGACGAACCCCACCAACCCGACCAATCCCGGGCCGACGGATCCGCCGCTCGTCGCCGGGACCTGCGACCTGCCCAACTTCAAGCAGGACCTGCTGACCCGCATCAACGCGCTGCGCGCGTCGGGCGCCAGCTGCGGCACGGCAGGGAACTTCCCCGCCGTGGCGCCGGTGGTCTGGAACGACAAGCTGACCGCGGCCGCCGACGGCCATGCGACCGACATGGCCGCGAAGAACTACTTCAGCCACGACAGCCAGGACGGCCGCAGCTTCTCCACCCGCATCACCAATGCGGGCTACACCTGGGCCGCCGTGGGCGAGAACATCGCCGCCGGGCAGGGCACCGTCGAGTCGGCCATGACCTCGTGGCGCAACAGCGCCGGCCATTGCGCCAACCTGATGTCGGCCAGCTTCGTCGATGTCGGCGTTGCCTGCCGACCTGCGGCCTCGGCGTCCAACACCTACAGCAAGTACTGGGTGATGGATCTGGGCAAGGCGCGCTGAGCCCTCGCAAAACCACGGGCCGTCTTGCCCCCTCTCCCGCACTGCGGGAGAGGCTAGGGGTGAGGGTGGTGACAGTACGACGACCTTCACGCATGCTTCGGTCGCCGCACCGCCCGCACCTTGCCGCTGTTCCCGCCGCCGCAATAGAACAGTCCTGCGCCATCGGACTCCAACCCGCTGACGCCGACGTTCGCCGGCATGGCCAGCCGTTCGATCACGGCGCCGTTGGCCGGATCCACGCGACGCAGTTCGCTCTCATCGCCTTCCCAGGTGCCGTGCCAGAGCTCGCCGTCCACCCAGGTCACGCCGGTGACGAAGCGGTTGGACTCGATGGTGCGTCGCACTGCGCCGGTCTCCGGATCGATCTGGACGATCTTGCGATCGCGGTACTGCCCGACCCACAGACTCCCTTCCGCCCAGGTGAGTCCCGAATCGCTGCCCTGGCCCGACGGCGCCGGAATGGTGCCGACGACGCGACCGCTCTGCGGATCGATCTTCTGGATCTGCGAATCGCCGATCTGATAGAGGTGCCGGCCGTCGAAGGCCGTGCCGGCGTCCGCGGCGCACGGGAGCGTGCGCTGGACCTCTCCGCTGGTGGGATCGATCGCCAGCAGGCCCGCCGCCGTGGCGGCCCAGACGCGGTCGCCGTCATGGCTCACGCCGTGGACGGCGGGCGCGCCCGGGTAGGGACCGAATTCGCGCACGACCTCCGCCATGCGGGCCGCGGGCAGATGCGCGTTGGAGGCCATGCGCGCCTCGGCCTGGGGATCGCAGGCGTCAGGGCTTGCGTCGGTACGGGAAGCAGTCATCGTCATCTCCTGTACGGCGAAACCGTCGCCGCATGGACCTCAATCTATCCAGCCGTCGGCGGAGCGGGGAGTAACAAGATCGTCGCGATTCCCGTCATCGGCGGCGCGAGCCAGCGCTTCGCGCGCGCCTGACCGATCGCGCGCACCCGGCCCGCCGCTTCGAGTTCCGAGAGCGCGCGTTGCACCGTCCGCTGGCTGGCGACGAGCGCCATCGCGAGCGCCGACGTCGACCACGCCGCGCCGTCGGCCAGCAAGGCCTCCAGCGACGCGGTCTCGCCTTCCAGCGGCGGCACGAGCAGGCAGACCGCGCGCCCGTCCGCCACGCGCAGCGCGAAGCCCTCGCGTGTCGCGTCGATGCGGGCGACGGACTCGATCAATGCGCGCAGGCGGCCCAGTTCGACGCGCAGCCGCGCGCGATGCGTCTCGTCGGGATGCCGGGTCCTGAACGCGCGGAGGATGAGCGTCGCCCGATCCGCGTCGCCCGGCCAGGATTCGGCGAGCACCCGTGCGAGGGCGAACAGCACCGGTCGACGCGCGAGATCGACATGGATCCCGTCGCCGCGAATGGTGCGCCGGCAGGCGTCCACGACGAGCATCGGCGAGGACAGCAGGGCCTCGACCTCCTCCAGCCGCAAGCTCCTCGCCTGGCCGCCGTCGACGCGGCGCGCGGCGGGATGATCGAGCGAGGCGCGAAGATCGTCCGCCTCCGCCACCAGGGCCGCCACGCCCGCTCGTTGCGCGGCGACCAGCGCCCGGTCGACGGCGGCCCGGGCGGCGCTGATGCGCAAGGCACGCATCGCGAGTTCCGCCGAGGCCAGCGCGACCATCGCGGCCAGCAAGGGCGGCGTACCGGCGACGTCTTCCGCCGGCAGCGCGTCGGCGGCCTGATCCAGGCGACCCAGCAGGATCAGGCGCCTCGCGGCGACCAGCCGAGCCTGCAGCGCGTTGGCGCGATCCTCGTGGGCGTCCAGCGTCGCGGCGGCCTGCAGCAATGGGCGCGTCGGATCGCCGAGATCGCGCATCGCCAGCGCCACCTCCGCTTCGGCGACGACGCAGCGCGCGCGGGCGACGGCTTCTTTCGGTCCGAACACCTTGGCGGCCTGACGCAGCAGTTCGCGAGCGCGCGCGTGCTCGCCGAGCTGCGCCATCGCGATGCCGCGCAGCGCGAGCGCGGCCGGGTCGTCGCGCAAGGCGACCCGTTGCAGCGCGCTCAACGCATCCCCGGCGGCGAGGAAGCGGGCGGCGGCGGTGATCAGGGCGTCCATGAGGTCGGAGCTTAAGCGCCGACGCTGCCGTCACGGGCGGCGAGGACCCCGCGGCCCCGGAGGTCAGGGAGACCCCGGGTCGGCAGGTGGGAAGGGCCCCGAATACACTCCTGCCCATGGAACTGAAGATCGTCGTCTATTCGAAGTCCGCCTGCCCGCAATGCGACACGGCGAAGAGTCTGCTCAAGGCCCGCGGGATCGAGTATCAGGAGATCCTGATCGACGACGAGGCCGAGCGCCTGGCCTTCTACGAGAAGTGCGGCCCGTCCGTGCGCCAGATGCCGCAGGTCTTCATCAACGACCAGCGCGTCGGCGGCGTCACCGGTCTGCAGGCCGCGCTGAAGCAGATCGGCCGCTGATCCGATCGGCGGAAGGTCGATTGCCGCCGTCCTCGCGACGTCCTACGCATCGACGGCCTGAACGCCTACAGGCGTCCGACGCCGCGCATCCCAGACTGGACCCTTGAGCCGCCGATTTCCGTCGGCCTGGGAGTCCTCTCATGGCGCAGCCGTCCACCGCCTCCTCGCAGGCGTCGTCCTCCACGCCCGCGTTGAAGGACGCGAAGTCCCTGGCCAAGGCGAACGCGAAGCCGTATCCAGGCGACAGCCCAGAATACCGAGCCGCGCGCGAGGCGCTGCTCGCCGAAGAGGTGGAGCTTCGCCGGCATCTCTGGCGCGTCGCGGAACAACGTCGCGCGCTGCCGCTCGGCGGCGAAGCCGAGCCCTATCGCTTCCTCGACGAGAACGGAAAGGACGTCGGCCTGGCCGATCTCTTCGGCCGGCACGACACGCTGGTCACCTATTTCTGGATGTACGGCCCGCAGCGGGAGCGGCCGTGCCCGATGTGCACGTCCTTCCTGGGCTCGCTGGACATCCCGATGCGCGATCTCGATCAACGCGTCGCCGTCGCGGTGCTGGGTCGCTCGCCGGTATCGCGGCAGCTCGCCTTCGCACGCGAACGCGGATGGCGCAACCTGCGCTTCTTCCAGCTCGTCGGCGATCAGTTCACGACCACCTTCAAGCTGATCGACGACAAGGGATTCGAGTACCCCGCGCTGACCGTGTGGGTGCGGCGCGGCGACAAGGTCTTCCACTTCTGGAGCGCCGAGAGCGGCGGCACCGAGGACCCCGGCCAGGACGCGCACGGCGCGCCGGAGATCGCGCCGCTGTGGAACGTGCTCGACCTGACCCCCGGCGGGCGCGGGACGAGCTGGTATCCGAAGCTGGACTACTGAGCGCTGACGGCGCTGAAAGCGCTCAGGCCGCCCCTCCTGTGTCCGGCGATCACTTCGGCGGCGCGATCCCCAGCAGGCCGTCGCGCGTGCTGCCGCGGACCTTGGGGCCGATCCAGACCTTCATCATCATCGGGAAGAAGCTCTCGCCCTGGATGGTGTCGCCCACCTTCGCCCCGTTGACGCTGAACTCGGTCGTCTGCTTCGCGGGGTCGTAGTCGATGGTGACCAGCTCGCCCTTGAGCAGCTTCGCGCGGTTGCCGAAGACCACGCCCAGTTGCGCGGTCTGGATGATGTTCTTGGAGAACTCCTCCGCCGCGTTCTGGCGGATGCGGTCCAGCATCGCGTTGGCCAGGTCGCGCGAGGACACGTCGCGCATCATGTAGAAGGTGATGCGTTTCGCGCCCTTCTCGGCGACCGCGGCTTCCATCGTCGTCTGCTTCTTCGGCAGGTAGAAGGCGACGGCCGTCGAGCGCGTCGACAGGATGCTCGATGTCGCGGCGCCGTTCAGCACCAGCGTCTGGTTGTGCAGCAGCGCGGTGTCCTGGAACTTGAAGCCCTCGAGCTCCACCTCCGCCGCGAAGGCGAAGGAGGACATCGCGGCGATGCCGATGAACAGGGCGTTCCGCACGGAGCGGATGAAGGTGGAACGTTGCATGGGGAAGTCTCCTCGCAGGGGCGCGTCGTGTTGTGGGATTGAGCCGCGAGCCGACCGGGCGCGGTGGCGAAGAAGTGGCGTGGCTCGTGGCGTCGCGAGTTCGAGCCGATGGTGACGGCAATCGCGGGACGCGGTGCGGACCGGATTAAAGCGCGGCGGTATGTGGCGCGTCAGCCCCGGAATCTGGGGCCGTGCCTCTAATCCGAGGCCCGATGTGACGAATGGCACAAGCCCCGGCCCCTTCCGCTGGCACGATGCGCCCCGATTCGAAAATCCAGAACTCCCCGGAGGCATCCCCGTGTCCATCGACCTTCTCCGCGATCGCAAGTCCGCGACCGCCGCCGCCCTCGTCACCCTGACCGCCCTCGTCGGCACCGCGCACGCCACCGAGAACAGCCAGGTGCGCGCGCTGCTCGGCGCGCCGTCCTATGAGATCTCGACGCCGCAGTTCCCCGGCGTCTACCTTCAGACCTGGTACCAGCACTACGAGGCCGACAAGCTGCGCGACGCCGACGGCAACACGCCCACGCGCTCGCTGACCATCCCGGGCGTCGGCACGCTGCCGCTGACGGTGAACGGCTCGATCAAGGCCGACGTCTTCGTGCCGCGCATCACCTGGGTCACCGAGAAGATCGTGATGGACGGCCGTCTGGGCTTCTCCGCCGCGTTGCCGCTGGTCAAGCAGACCAACGACTTCACGCTGACGACGGTGCTGCCGGCCGGCCTGCCGCCGACCGCCGTGGCGCAGATCAACCAGCAGCTGTCCGCCGCCGGCGGCGCGCTGTCGGGCACGCGCAGCGGACTGGCCGATCCGGAAATCGCCGCCTACATCGACTGGCAGCAGGACGAATCGCGCGTCGCGCTCGGCGTCGCCTTCAACCCGCCGATGGGCTCGTACGACGCGAGCCGCGCGGTCAATCCGGGCGCGGGCAAGTACTGGACCTTCAAGCCGCTGCTGGTGGCTTCGCGCGTGTGGGAGAACGGCTTCGCCGTCGGCCTGCGCGCGACCTACTCCTTCAACACGCGCAACGACGACACCGGCGTGCGCTCCGGCCAGTACCTGCATGCGGACTGGTCCGGCACCTACAACGTCAACGACCAGTGGAAGGTCGGCGTGCAGGGCTACGTGCTCAAGCAGTTCACCGCCGACAGCGGCGGCGCAGCCGGCGCCAACAAGGTGCAGGCGCTGTCGGCCGGCCCGCTGATCGCCTACCTGGCGGAGAGCGGCGAGTGGGGCGTCGACTTCAAGGTGATGAAGGAGTTCTCGGTGCGCAACCGCCCCGAAGGCACCGTCACCTGGCTGCGCCTGAACTACCGGTTGAACTGATCCCGGTTCTCAGCGCTCGTACAGCTCCAGCGGCAGCCCGTCCGGATCCGCGAAGAAGGTGAAGCGCTTGCCGGTGAGCTCGTCGACGCGCACCGGCTCCACGGCGACGCCCTGGGCTTCGAGCTCGCGCTTGCCGACCTCGACGTCGTCGACCTCGAAGGCCAGATGGCGCAGGCCCTGCGCCTCCGGGTACGAGGGCCGCGGCGGCGCGTCGGGAAAGCTGAAGAGCTCGATCTGCCCGCCGTCGGGCAGCGCCAGGTCCAGCTTGTAGGAGCGTCGCGCCTCGCGATAGGTCTCCGCGATCACGCGCAGGCCGAGGACCTCGGTGTAGAAGCGCCGCGAGCGCGCGTAGTCGGCGCAGATGATCGCGGTGTGATGGATGCGCAGCAGCATGGTCATTCCGTTCGGTTCGTCGTCGTCGCCGTCGTCGTCTTTGTTGTCGTCCTCGACGACGGCCGACCGGCCATCAACGCGGCCTTCAGTTCGTCGACATCGACCGGCTTGACCATGTGGTCGTCGAAGCCGGCCTCGCGCGTCTTCTCCCGGTCCTGCTCCTGGCCCCAGCCGGTCAGCGCGATCAGGCGCGGACGGCCGATGTCGTCGGCCATCGCGCGCAGGCGGCGGGCGACCTCGTGGCCGTCCATGTCGGGCATGCCGATGTCCAGGAGGATCGCGTCGGGCCGCAGCTGGCGCACCGCGCCCAGCGCCGACGGCCCGTCGTAGGCCACCGCCACCTCCGCGCCCATCAGCCGCAGCAGTTCCGCCGTCGTGTCGGCGGCGTCGCGGTTGTCGTCGACCAGCAGCAGGCGCGCGTTCAGCGGCGCGTCCTCCTGGACGGGAGCCGGCACACCCGCCACCGCGGCGGCGATCTCCGGCAGCCGCAGCTGGAAGCTGCTGCCCCGTCCCGGTCCGTCGCTGGTCGCGGTGAGTTGTCCGCCGTGCAGGCGGGCCAGCGTCTGCGACAGGCTCAGTCCGATGCCGAGCCCGCCCTGCGAGCGGCTGTGGGAGCGATCCAGCTGCGAGAACAGTTCGAACAACTGCGGCAGCTGTTCGGCCGAGATGCCGATGCCGTTGTCGGTCACGGTCAGGACGGCGTCGCCGGCATCGCGCGCGATGTGCACGTCGATGCGGCCGCCCGCGTCGGTGTAGCGCGCCGCGTTGTTCAGCAGGTTCACCAGCAGCTGCGTGAGCCGCACCGGGTCGCCCTGCACCCACGGCGCGGGGCCGTCGAAGCGCAGCGTGAGCCGGTGTCCCTCGCGATCGATCAGCGGGCGGCTGCTCTCCACCGCCGCGTCGACGACGCCGCTCAGATTCACCGGCTCATGCCGCAGCGTGATCAGGCCGCGGCTGATGCGCGAGACCTCCAGCAGGTCGTCGACCAGCCGCACCATGTGGTTCACCTGACGCTCCAGCAGTTCGCGGATGCCGGTGAAGCGGTCCTCGCGATCGGCGGCGGCGAGCAGGTGCACCGCGTTGCGGATCGGCGCCAGCGGATTGCGCAGCTCGTGCGCCAGCGTCGCGAGGAACTCGTCCTTGCGACGGTCCGAACGCAGCAACCGCTCCTCCCGCTCCTGGGCCAACGCCTGGTGACGGGCCCGTTCGACCGCGACGCGCGTGCGGTGCGCCGTCTCGCGGATCAGCCCGACCTCGTCGGCGGTCCAGGTGCGCGGCGTTTCATCGTGCACGAACAGCAGCGCGACGAGCCGGCCCTGCTCCAGCACCGGCACGTTGACGATGGATCGCACGTGCATCGCATCGAACCGGTCGCGATGGTCGCGCGTGCGCGCATCCGCGTGGACATCGACGATCTCGACCACCTCTTCGCGCTTGAGCTGGTCCACGAAGCTGCCGTAATCGCGGAAGCGGCGCTGGCCGGTGAGGCTGTCGAGGCCGCCGCGGCGCCAGTCGCGTTCGATGCGCACCGTCTCCGTCTCATGATCGACGGTGCAGTAGCCGGCCCGTGTCGCGGTCAGCATCATCCCCAGCATCTGCGCCGAGGCGAAACCGATGCTTGCCGGCGAGCCGAGCTCGCGCAGCCGCTCGCTCAGTCCGGCGAGCGCGGCGCCCCGCCGCTCGGCGCGCACGCGCGCGGTGACGTCGACGCCCTCGACGAAGATGTGCGTGACGGCGCCGCTGTCGTCGCGGATCGGCTGGTACACGAAGTCCAGGAAGTGTTCTTCGGACTGGCCGTCGGCGGTGTCGGCGATGAACTGGGCCGCATGTGCCGTGTAGGCCCGTCCGGTGGCGTACACGTCGTCCAGCAGCGTCACGTAGCCCTGCGCCGCCGCGTCGGGCAGCGCCTCTGCGACGCTGCGGCCGACCACGTCGCGGCCGCCGATCAGGCGCAGGTAGGCGGGATTGACGGTCTCGAAGCGATGCTCGGGACCGGCCAGCACGGCCATGAAGCTGGGGGCCTGCTCGAAGAGCTGGCTGAGCCGTTCGCGTTCGCCGCGCACGCGGCGCTCGGCCATCACCTTGCCGGTGGTCTCGACGACGATGGCCATCACCCCCGCCGGTCGACCCTCGTCGTCCAGCAGCGGCGAATAGTCGAGGTTCAGCCATGCGCGCGCCGGCAGTCCCGGGCGGTGCAGGACCAGCTCCTGGTCTTCGTAGTGCAGCGTGCCGCCCGCCAGGCCGACGCGCATGACGTTGTCGTTGAAGTCGGCCACCTCGGGCCAACCCTCGCGCACGTTGCTGCCGAGCAGACGCGGATGCCGCGCGCCGGCGAACACGCCGTAGGCATCGTTGTAGATCATCACGCCGGGCTCGTGCCACAGCATCACGATCGGCGTGCGCGCGCGCAGCATCAGCGCCGTCGCATGACGGACGTGGTCGGGCCACGCGTCCAGCGGGCCCAGCGCGGTCGCGCCCCAGTCGAAAGCGGCGATCAGCGACGCGATCTCGCCGCCGCCCGACAGGAACGGCGGCAGCTCGGGGCCCATGGAAGGCTCCGGGGCATCCGGGGCATCTGCGGAATCCGGGGCATCTGCGGAATCCGGGGGCTCTGGGAAAACCGGGGGATCGGAAGGGGCAGCCAAGCGCGCTCCCGCGAGTCGAGGGATCCGGCAGTATCCGCTGAACCGGCGCGTCGGCCGGCGCGCGGGCCGCCGATCGCTGCCGTCAGTGCGCGCCGGCGGCCATCATCGCGCCGCGCGGACCGGCGACGTAGCGGTATTGGGGGGCCGGCGCCTGCTCGGCCTCGTCGTCCAGCGCGTAGACATGCAGATGCACGGCCTCGCCGCCGGCCTCGAACTGGCAATGACCGCCCAGCTTCGTGCCCTTGGCGAGTCGACGGTCCAGGTCGTCGTCGTCGTCATGGACCTCGGCGTTCACCCAGACGTAATCGAGGCCCTGCGCACCGTGCTCGACGGCCGTCGAACGCACCGGCTGGCCGTGCAGCATCGGACGCAGCAGCGCGACGCAGCGGTCGTGCTGCGCGGTTTCATGGGCGGTCATCTCGGGCTTGCGCCCGGTCGAGTCCGACCCGCAGGCGCTCAGCAGCGCGCACAGGACCGCCACCGCGACCACGGCGCGGGCCGCGGTCGCAGGGCGCTGGATCGAACGAAGGTCAGTCACGGCAACTCCTGGATCGCCCCGCTGGACCGCAGGACGAGACGCGCAGCGTAGCGGTCCTTCGTCAAGCGCGTGTGAACGGGGGTAATGCGCGACATGCGCACGGCCCCTGATCGAAGGGACATCCTGAGGAGAGTGCTCGTGTCGTCGAGACGGTTCCCGCCCTCGTCCTCCGGTGCATCGCACCCCCGTGCCGTTCATCCCGTCCGCATGACGGACTGTCGCAGCGACATCCGCCGTGCGCGTGGCTGCCTAGACTGCGCCTCGATCTCAACTTCCGAGGGAACTCACCATGACCATCCGCTCCACCGCTGTTGCCCGCTCGATGACCACGCTGCTTGCCGGGGCCGCGGCCGTCCTGTCCACCGGCTGCGTCATCGCGCCCAACAGCACCGAGGCCAACACCCAGCGCATGGAAGACGTCCGCAAGATGAGCGAGCAGGCCACCGCCACCTGCGGCGCGGGCAACGTCAAGGAAGTGAACGCGAAGAGCTTCACCTGCAAGTGAGGTGTGAGCCCACGGCCTGACAGGGACATCGACCTTGCGCGATCATCGGGACCCGTCTGTTCGAGTCCAGGATCCGCCGCCATGTCCCTCTCCAGCGCGCCGTTCGCTCCCTTCTTCCTCGGCACCCGGCTGCCGCTGATCCAGGCGCCGATGGCCGGCGTGCAGGACGCGCGGCTGGCGCTCGCGGTGAGCAATGCCGGCGGGCTCGGCTCGCTGCCCGCGGCGATGCTGACGCCGGAAACGCTCCAGCAGGAGCTGAAGGCGTTGCGCGACGGGACGGACAAGCCGTTCAACGTCAACTTCTTCGCCCATGCCTCGCCGACGCCGGACGAGGCGCGCGAGTCGCGCTGGCGCGACCGGCTCGGCCCGTACTACGCCGAGTTCGGCATCGATCCCGCGCAGATCAAGGCCGGTCCCGGGCGAGCGCCGTTCACGGTGGAGATCGCCGATCTGGTCGAGCCGTTCAAGCCGCCGGTGATGAGCTTCCATTTCGGACTGCCGTCGCCGGCGTTGGTCGCCCGTGTGAAGGGCTGGGGCAGTCTGGTGCTGGGCAGCGCGACCACGGTCGACGAGGCCCGCTGGCTGGAGGCGCACGGCGCCGACGGCGTGATCGCGCAGGGCTGGGAGGCGGGGGGGCATCGGGGCCATTTCCTCAGCGACGACCTGACGCGGCAGCCGGGCACGATGGCCTTGCTGCCGCAGATCGTGCGCGCGGTGAGGGTGCCGGTGATCGCGGCGGGCGGCATCGCCGATGTGCGCGGCATCCGCGCGGCGCTGGCGCTGGGAGCGTCGGCGGTTCAACTGGGCACGGCCTTCCTGCTGTGCGATGAAGCGACGACGAGCGCGCCGCATCGGGCGGCGCTGCGCGATCCGGCGAATCACCACACGGCGGTGACGAATCTCTTCACGGGTCGTCCGGCGCGCGGCATCGTCAATCGCTACATGCGCGAGGTCGGCCCGTTGAACGAGGCGGCGCCGCAGTTCCCGCTGGCGACGTCCAGCGTCGCGCCGCTGCGCGCGAAGGCCGAGGCGCAGGGCAGCGGTGACTTCTCGCCGCTGTGGTCGGGCCAGAACTTCGCCGCCGTGCGCGAGATCGGCGCGGCGGCGCTCGTGACCGAGCTCAGCGTCGCGTTCTGATCCTCAGGGCAAGGGCGCACCACGCGCCGCCACGTACAGCGCATACCACTCGTTGCGGCTGAGCTGGACCTTCAACGCATCGCCGCAGGCGCGGATGCGGTCGGGGCTGGCCGAGCCGATGACGGGCTGGATGCGGGCGGGATGCTTCATCAGCCACGCCAGCAGGATGCCTTCGCTGCTCACGCCGTGTTCCTGCGCCAGCTTCTGGACCAGGACGCGGGCGGCTTCGTCGGCGGGGTCCTGGGCGGTTTCCCCGCTGAAGCGGCCGCGAGCCAGCGCGGCCCAGGCCTGCAGCTGGATGCCGTGCTGCTGGCAATGTTCGAGCGTGCCGGTCCACGCCAGCGCGCCGGGGCGTGCCGCGGCCTGGCGGTCGTTGAAGCAGGTGCCCGCGTCCAGTGGCTCCAGATGGCCGAGGCCGAGTTCCAGCTGGTTCACGACCAGCGGCTGGTCCAGCGCGCGCCCCAGCCACGCCATCTGGCCGACGTTCATGTTGGACACGCCGAAGTGGCTGACCTTGCGCGCCGCGCGCAGTCGCTGGAAGGCTTCGGCGATCTCGGCCGGCTGCATCAGCGGATCCGGGCGATGCAGCAGCAGGATGTCCAGACGTTCGGTGCCCAGGCGCTTCAAGCTGGCTTCGACTGCCTGGACGATGTAATCGCCGGACAGGTCGTAGCGGCCCGGGCCTTCATCGTCGGCGAAGCGGATGCCGCACTTGCTCTGCAGCACGATGCGGTCGCGCAGCGAGGGTTGGCGGCGGAACAGTTCGCCGAAGACCGATTCGGCCTTGCCGCGGGTGTAGATGTCGGCGTGGTCGAACAGCGTGACGCCGATGTCCAGCGCGGCCTCGACGGCGGCCTGCGCGTGGTCGACGTGGGCGCCGGTGAACGGGGAGTCGTCCCAGTGGCCGCCCAGGCCCATGCAGCCGTAGGCGAGCGGGCTGGCGGTCGGGAGGTACTGCTGCAGCGGAAGGGCGTGGCTCATGGTGGACGTGCGCGTTCTGGAATGGGGAACGCGCCCGGGTGGGCGCGCGGTGCGGGATTGTGACGCGGCGCGCGGGCGTCGCGTTTCATCGTGGTTACGACCCGGGCCGCACGTCCACGCGCCAGGCGTTGCCGGCGCGCGAGACCTCCAGGTGCGAGTCGAAGCGCACATCCAGGAAGCGTTCGATCACGCCGAAGTTGGTGCGGCTGTGTTCCGTCAGCTCGGTGCAGGTGTACGCGGCCGCACGACCCGACCCCGCCACGGCCAGCGCGAGCGGCAGCGCCAGCTGATCCGCCAGGTGCGGACCGGCGGCGCCGGCGGAGAGCTCGTACGCGCGCATCTCCGTGAAGACGGTCTGTGCCACCGCCTCCGCCGACAGGCCGCGTTCGCCGAAGGCGATGAACACCTCGGTCATCTGCTCATACGCGAGCGTGGTCATCAGCGCGTTGCCGGGGCCTTCGTTCTGACGCGCCGTGCCGACGCGCAGCTGGTGGCTGTCCCAGCCCGTCAGATGCTGCAGGGCCTCGAGCTCGCGATCGGCGACGCCGCGCGGCAACGCGGGCGCCAGCACTTCGGCGAAGGCTTCCACCGGCTCGCCGCGTTCGAGCAGGTCGAACGGGCGCAGGCCGCCTTCGGCCGGCGTGATCACGGCCTCGATCTCGCCGCCGCCGGCGGGGTAGAAGCCGTGACGACGCAGCGTCAGGTCCAGCTTCGCGCCCGCGCGACGGATCAGCGGCGCGAAGCTGCGCTGCAGGAAATGGAAGGGCGGCGCCATCGGGTTGTGCGTCCCGCCGGACAGGTGCAGCCGGCTGGGCGCGTCCGCCAGCATCAGCGGCGGCAGGACGGTCTGCAGCACCAGCGTGCAGCTGCCCGCGGTGCCGACCGCGAAGCGGTAGTCGCCGGCATGCACCTGGCCGGGTCGGAATTCCAGCGCCTGCGAGCCGAGCTCCGCGCCGACCACCGTCGCGCCGCAGACCTGCTGCGCGGCCAGCACGCAGGTCAGGTGCTGGCGCATCAGGCCCGGCTTGGGGCGCTTCGCGCGGATGTTGGCGATGCGCAGCGGCGTGCCGGTGCACATCGAGAGCGCCAGCGCCGTGCGCAGGATCTGTCCGCCGCCTTCGCCGTGCGAGCCGTCCAGTTCAACCATGTTCTCCCTGATCTTCATCGCTTCTCGCGGTCTCCGCGGCGATGCGCCGCGGGTCCACGCCTTTCTCTCTTGGTCTTCTGTCTTGTCTTCTTCGTATCCGGACTCGACACGCGTTGAACGCCCATTCCATGTGCGCTCAACGCGGCTTCATCTCGCCGTCAGCAGGCCGCAGGTCGACAGTGCGAACGACAGCCTGGCACGCAGCGCAGGCGGCAGCACCGGTGATGCGTCCCGCCACTGCTCGCGCAGTCGACCGGCCTGCGGTTCGCCGGGCGCGGACACGCCGAGCCGGGTGCTGACTTCCCAGCGTTCGATCGCGTGGAGCAGCGCGTCGGCACCGCCCTCCGGCAAAGGCTGGCGGGTCAGGTCGAGCAACGCGCCGAACTGCGTCCACAGGCCCCAGGATCGCGACATCGTGAGACCGCGTCGCAACGCGACGACGTGGCCGTGCGCCATCACCAGCGGCCACAGCTCCGCGGGCGACAGCCCTGGAACGCCGCGGCCCACGGACTCCGCCGCGACCCGCTGGACGCGCGGCGACGCGTCACCCAAGGCGCATCGCAGCCAGTGCTGCTGCCGGTCGTCGGTGCTCGCGCGGATCAAATGATCGAGCGCGACCGCACGCAGCGGCGCCTTCGGACCGACGTCGCCCGCCAGGGCCAGCAGCCGCTCCGCGCGCACGGGGGTCGATGCGGGATCGACCGCCGCGAGGAACGCGAAGGCCGGCACGCCGCCGTGCGGCGCGCCGACCAGCGCCTGCGCCTGCAACTGCGACTCGGCAACGACACGCACCGCGTCCGTCCCGCCGCTGCGTCGCAGGAAGGCGAGTGCCACGTCCCGCACGCCGCCGCGCGGATCCAGCGCCAGCCGTTGCGCGGTGGCGGTGCCGAGCTCCGGCGTCGTGTCGCACAGGCGGCGCAGCGCGTGGGCACGCACCGGATCGGTCGGGCTGTCGCAGGCCGCGAGCCAGAGCGCCGATCGCGCCGGGCCGCCGGGCAGGTCCTCGATGCGTTCGAGCGCCCACCGGGCCGTGACGATGTCCGCGCTGCACAGGCGGCCTGACAGCAGCGCGGGCCGCTCGACCGGCGACGCCGCACGCCATTCGACGGTGTCCAGCCAGCGCCCGACCACGGGCGGCAGTGTGCCGCGCACGTCGGCCAGACGGCGGAGCCGATCCGGCGCGACCAGGAAGTCCGCGATCGTCGCCAGCAACGGCCCGTGATCGGCCCGCTGACCGCGCAGCACGTCGGCCAGCGCCGGCAAGGCGGCCGGCCAGGCCTCCAGGCGGTCGTCGGTGAGGAACCCCCGCACGGCGATGCCCGCGACGCGCCGCACCTGCGGCACCCAGTCGTTCACGCGGGCCAGCAGACCCGGCAGGGCCGCGGGTGCCCGCAGCTTGCCCAGCGCCTCCACGGCTTCCTGCCGCGAGTGACCGCTGCGCGCGTCCAGCATCGGCAACCAGGCCTCCGCGGTCGACGCCGGCGGTCTGTCGCCGGAGAACCAATCCTTCCAGTTCATCTCTTTCTCCCTGACGGCACGACGCGCGCCACCGAAGTCGCGCGCCGTCCGCTCATCGCCGGCCGTCAGGCCGGTCTCTTGTTCCTCATCCCTTCACACACACCACCTGCTTCAGCGTGTGCACCACTTCCACCAGGTCCTGCTGGGCCGCCATGACCGCGTCGATGTCCTTGTAGGCCATCGGGATCTCGTCGATCACGTCGGCGTCCTTGCGGCACTCGACGCCTTCGGTGGCGGCGCGCTGGTCCTTCAGCGTGAAGCGGCGCTTGGCCTCCGTGCGGCTCATCGTGCGGCCAGCCCCGTGCGAGCAGCTCTCGAAGCTCTCCGGGTTGCCCTTGCCGCGCACGATGTAGCTGCGCGCGCCCATGCTGCCGGGGATGATCCCCATCTGGCCCTGCTTCGCGCTCACCGCGCCCTTGCGGGTCACGAACACGTCCTGGCCGAAGTGGGTCTCCTTCTGCACGTAGTTGTGGTGGCAGTTCACCGCTTCGATGTGGCTCTCGAACTTCTTCCCGATCACCTTCTTCGCGGCGACTATCACGCGGCGCATCATCACCTCGCGGTTGGTCTCCGCGAACTTCTGCGCCCAGCCCACCGCGCGGACGTAGTCGCCGAAGTACTTCGCGCCTTCCTCGAAGTAAGCCAGGTTCGCATCCGGCAGGTTGGCCTGATGCTGCATCGCGTCCTTCTTCGCCAGCTCGATGAACAGGGTGCCGATCGCGTTCCCGACGCCGCGCGAACCCGAATGCAGCATGAACCACACGAAGCCCAGCTCGTCCAGGCAGACCTCGATGAAGTGGTTCCCCGTCCCGAGCGTGCCCAGGTGCTTGTGGTTGTTGGTGTTCTTCAGCTTGGGGTAGTCGCGGCAGATCTCGGCGAAGTCGGGCTGCAGTTCCGCCCAGGCCGCGTCGACCATCTCGGGCGGGTTCTCCCACGCGCCGACGTCGCGGCCCTTTGGCGTGCGGCCGTGCGGCACGGCGGCCTCGATCGCGGAGCGCAGGGGCGCCAGGTTGTCCGGCAGGTCCTCCGCGCGCAGCGTGGTCTTGCAGGCCATCATCCCGCAGCCGATGTCGACGCCGACCGCGGCCGGGATGATCGCCTTCAGCGTCGGGATCACCGACCCCACCGTCGCGCCGATGCCCAGATGCACGTCGGGCATCGCCGCGATGTGCTTGAACACCACCGGCAGCTTCGCGGCATTCATCAGCTGCTTGCGCGCTTCATCTTCGACGGGCACGCCCTGCGTCCACATCTTCACCGGCACGCCGCCGGCGACTTCCATCTCGTTGTAGTTCTTCATGGTCCGTTCCGTCCTGGATTTCAACAGCCCCCGCGTGGCGACTAACGGTTGTCGAGGACATCGGTTACGGATGTAGTCCTCGTCGGCATTCGCCACGCGACAGCATTCACTTCATGCGTTCATTCACTGCGATTCGAGCGACACGCGCTCGATCTCGCGGACCCAGTGACCGGCCCCGGTCGCACCGGCGGCGAATTCGCCGACCATGCGGAACACCGCGTCCGAGAAGCCGCCGACGTTCATCACGTCCTGCCGCTCCACCGCCTGCGTCGAGGCGCCGGGCTGGATGTCGATGCACACCAGCTTCGCCGTCGGGCACCGGGCCTTGATCGCTTCCCATTGAGCCATGGTCTCGGTCGCGCCATGACGACGCGCGTCGATCCACGACTCGTTGTCGGACACGATGACGACCAGGTCCACGGCTGCGCGCTCCTCGTTGAGCCGACGCAGCGGCGCACTGACCGACGTTCCACCGCCGCCGACCGCCGCCAGCTTCGCCGCGTTGGTCATCACCGAATCGCGGGGATTCAGCTTGACCGACACGACCTGCTGCTCGAACGGCATCACGCGGCAGCCCGGGTTCTTGCGGACCAGCGCCGCGGCCACCAGGGCGGCCACGTCGATGCATCGCACCACCGAAGTCGCCGAGCCGCGCCCGCCGGTCACCGCCGAGGACATCGATCCCGACACGTCCGGGCAGACCACGACACGGCCTTCGATCGCCGGCACGTTGGCCAGCGCCGCCTCCATCGCGTCCTGCAGCGCCTCGCGGATCTCCGCCGGCACCTCGGACGCCGCCTCGGACGTCGCGGTGAACGCCGTCATCAGCTGGTAAGGCAGCACGCGGGCCGAGGCCACGGCCTTCGGATCGCGCAGCAGCGCGGCCAGTTGCGCCGTCATTCCCGGACGCTCGAACACGCCATGGCGTGCGAAGGCGTTCAGGTTCTGACGCACCATCTGCCACGAGCCCTGCGCCGCGATGCGCGCCCAGTGCGATTCGTTCAGCGGCAGCGCCGTCAGCATCTGGAAGGGCACGGGTGGCAGATCGTCCGCCGTCGCGCCTTCCGTCCCGCCGGACAGCAGCGCCCGCTTGAAACGCTCATAGGCCAGGGTCGCGGGCGGCAGAGCGGCTTCGTCGTACGGACGGCCGATCAGCCATGCGAACCACGCCGCGCGCCAGGCTTCCGCCGGCTTCGGGTGGACCATGCGGACCACGTCGGCCAGTGTCGGCTCGTTGCCGATGGACGCCTGCAGCAGGCGCTGTTCGTTCGCGTTCACGAGCCATTGCTGGACCAGCTTCTTCGGACGCGATCCCAGCGACTTGCGACCGGTCTGACCCGATCGCAGGATCTGCACGAAGTTGCGCAGCATCTTGCCGTTGTCGACGACGCGGCCGAACACGGGCTGCAGCAGCGCGATGTCGCGTTGCGCCAGCACGGCGGCCAGCAGTGCCGGCATGTCCTTCATCTGGCCGGCCTGGCGGGCATAGACAGCGGTCTTGGCCAGGAAGGCGGTGTCCACGTCCTGGGCCAGTGCCAGCGCGTCCTCCAGCTGGGATTGAGCGCCGGCGTAGTACGTCGGCGTCATGCAGCCGGTGGTTGCCAGTTGCGCCAGACGGTGCCGGGTCTTGTAGCCATAGGCACGGGCGCCGGACTGGTTCACCGCGTCCGCGGCCGGCGCCAGCTTGCCGGGCGTCGTCTTGAAGAGTTGCGTGTTGACCATGTGGTCCCTCCGTCCTGTCGTCATGTTGTCTGCCTTCATCATCGCAACGCCCATGCCAGCCTGTGTCAGGTCTTGCCTGAGGATGATCTAACTCATTGATTCGAAATGGATTAATTCTGTTTCAAGCAGAATTTGAGAGTCCGCCATTCATCCGCCGTGTGTTCAAGAATTGGATGTATTGCTAGTCAGCTAGCTGAAAAGCTAGTTGGCGAGCATGGCTCGGATAAACTGCGGCTCATGGCGAAGAAGAATGTGGTGATCGGCTATCTGGGCTCGCAGCTGGACGGCGGGCAGGGTGCCGGCCGGTGGGAGAAGTGGCGGCCGACGATCTCGCTGGTGTCGCAGCCGGACGTGGTCGTGCACCGGCTGGAGCTTTTCCATGCGCCACAACACCTGACCCTCGCGGAGCTGCTGCGGTCCGACATCGCCAAGGTCTCGCCGGAGACCGAGGTCCAGCTCATCGCGATGCCTCACGAGGACCCCTGGGACTTCGGCGAGGTCTACGCCACGCTCTACGACTGGGTGCGCGGCTACCGCTTCGACCCCGCGCACGAGCAGTACTGGGCCCACATCACCACGGGCACGCACGTCGCGCAGATCTGCATGTTCCTGATGGTGGAGGCGCGCTTCATCCCGGGCGTGCTGCTGCAGACCTCGCCGCCGCGCCGGCAGCGAGAGGGCGAGCCGGGCTCGATGACGCTGATCGACCTGGACCTGTCGCGCTACGACCGCATCGCGCAGCGCTTCGAGGCGGAACAGCACGACGCCGTCGCCTTCCTGAAGAGCGGCATCGCGACGCGCAACCGCCGCTTCAACGCGCTGATCGAGGAGATCGAGCGCGTGGCCGTGCATTCCCGCGCGCCCCTGCTGCTGGCCGGGCCGACGGGCGCAGGCAAGTCTTTCCTCGCGCGCCGCATGTATGAACTGAAGCAGACGCGACATCAGCTCCAAGGCGCCTTCGTCGAGGTCAACTGCGCCACGCTGCGCGGCGACGGGGCGGCGTCGACGCTGTTCGGGCACAAGAAGGGCTCGTTCACCGGCGCGATGGCGGATCGCGCCGGCCTGCTGCGCACGGCCGACGGCGGGCTGCTGTTCCTGGACGAGATCGGCGAGCTGGGGCTGGACGAGCAGGCCATGCTGCTGAAGGCGATCGAGGAGAAGCGCTTCCTGCCCGTGGGCGCCGACCGCGAGGTGGCCAGCGACTTCCAGCTGATAGCCGGCACCAACCGCGACCTGCGTGCCGAGGTCGCCGCGGGGCGCTTCCGCGACGACCTCTTCGCACGGATCAACCTCTGGACCTACAGCCTGCCGGGGCTGCGAGACCGGCCCGAGGACATCGAGCCCAACGTCGATCACCTGGTGCAACAGGTCGGGCGCGAGAACGGCCGCGCGGTGCGCTTCAATGCCGAGGCGAAGGCGCGATACCTGGCGTTCGCGCAGTCGCCGCGCGCGCCGTGGAGCGGCAACTTCCGCGACCTGTCGGCGTCGGTGACGCGGCTCGTGACGCTGGCCGAGGGCGGGCGCATCGGCACGCCGCTGGTCGAGGCGGAAATCGCGCGGCTCGACTGGCTGTGGGAGCGCGAGACGGTCGGGTCCGGCCGCCCGGGCAGGGCGGGCAGCTTGGGCGGCGCGGGCAGATCGCGCGATGACGACGCGGGCGGCGACGGCCTGCTGGCCGCGCTCTTCGATCCGCCGGAACTGGAAACCATGGACCTGTTCGACCGGCTGCAGCTCGCCGCCGTGCTGCGCGTGTGCGCGGCGGCGTCGTCGCTGTCGGAGGCCGGACGCCAGCTGTTCCACGCGAGCCGGCAGGCGCGCAGCGTGGTCAACGATGCGGACCGGCTGCGGAAATACCTGCTCAAGTTCGGCCTGTCCTGGGACCGCATCGCCGCGGTGCGTTGAGCCTCGATGTGTCGACCGATGCGCCCGTCGTACCGCCGCGCCTTCCCACGATCCGCACCCGTTCCCCGTACGGCAGCCGAGATGCTTCTTCGGGACAGGTGACAATCGCCGACTCCCCGCCTATGACTCTCGACCGGTTCCCTTCCGTGCCCTGCGCCGACCCCGTGCCCGCGACGATGCGTCTTCGCGCGGCGGCTTGGCTGCTGGCCGCGCTCTGCGCGGCGGTCGCGGCTCCGGCGGGCATGGCGGCCTCGGCCGCCTCGGCGCCCACCGCCGCGGCGAAAGCGCCTCCGGCACCGGCGTCCGCCTCGGCGTCGACAACGGCAACGCCAACGGCAACGGCAACGGCCGCGGACCAGGGCGCCATCGGCGACCTGTCCGATCCGGTGCGCGCCGTCAGCCAGTACAAGATCGACCTCTGGCAGACCGAGCAGGGCCTGCCGCTCAACACCGTCCAGGCCTTGCTGCAGTCCCGCGACGGCGGCCTGTGGATAGGCACCGGCGGCGGCCTGGCGCGTTTCGACGGCAGGCGCTTCGTGAGCTTCGACGCCGCGCGGGCGCCGGACGTGGCCTCCCAGCCGGTGTTCGCGCTGCTCGAGGACCGTCGCGGCCGGCTGTGGATCGGTCATCCCAACGGCGTGACCGTCTACGAGCACGGCCGCTTCTCGCCGGCCATCACCAAGGCGCAGGCCGGCGGGCGCCGGATCTGGTCGCTGGTGGAGGACAAGTCCGGCGCGATATGGGCCGCCGGCGACGGCGGGCTGGTGCGGTGGAAGGACGGCGCGGTCAAGGTCTACGGCACGGCGGACGGGCTGCCCGCCGCGAAGCTGCGCAGCGCCGCATTCGACACCGCCGGCACGCTCTGGATCGGTACCAGCGGCGCCGGCCTGTTCGCCATGACGCCCGATGGCAGGTTCAAGGTCTTCGATCCGGCGGGCGGTTTCCCCCATGCGCAGGTGCGCTTCGTGATCCCCGACCCGGCCGGCGGCATCTGGGCGGCGACGGCGGGCGGCGGACTCGTGCGCCTGCCCGGGCTCGAGCGCTCGGCGATGCGCGTCTACACCACCGCCGACGGCCTGCCCAGCGATCACCTGACCGCGCTGACCCGCGACGTCCGCGGCGACCTGTGGATCGGCAGCTGGGGCTCCGGCGTCAGCCGTTTCCGCGACGGACGCTTCAGCACGATCTCGACCGGGAACGGCCCGGGGCCGGGCACCGGCCTGGCCGGCAACCAGATCTGGTCGCTGATGGCCGACCGCGAAGGCAGCATCTGGGTCGGCACCTGGGTCGACGGCCTGAACCGGCTGCGCAACCGCGCCTTCACCGTCCTCGGCACGCCGGAGGGCCTCAGCCATGACAACGTCCGCTCGGTCGTCGCGGGGCGCGACGGCGCGCTCTGGGCGGCGACCTCGGGCGGCGGGATCAACCGGCTGAAGGACGGCCGCATCACGACGCTGCGCCAGTCCGACGGCCTGCCGACCGACGAGATCTCGACGCTGCATGAGGCGCGCGACGGGACGCTCTGGATCGGCACCTACACCGCCGGTGTCGCGCGTCGTCGACCGGACGGCCGCATCGATACCTTCGGTGCCGACAGCGGCCTGCCCGGAACGGAGATCCGCTCGATCTTCGAGGACCGCGCCGGCACGGTGTGGGTGGGCACGCGAACGGCGCTGGCGCGCTTCAACGGTCAGGGCTTCCAGGCCGTCACCGCGCCCGGACTGCCCAACGAAGGCGTCGCCGCGATCCTGCAGGACAGCACGGGCACCCTCTGGTTCGGCACCACCGGCCAGGGGCTGGTGCGCTGGCGCGACGGCAAGGCCCGGCAGTTCACGACGGCCGACGGCCTGCTGTCCGACTGGATCATCGCGCTCAAGGAGGACGCCCACGGCGAGCTCTGGATCGGCACGAACGGCGAAGGCATCAACCGGATGAAGGACGGCCGCATCGGCGCCGTCAAGCCGGCGGACGGCCTGTGGGACGGGCTGTCGCAGGTCTTCCTCGAAGACCGCGCGGGCTACTTCTGGATCACCTGCAACCGCGGCTTCTACCGCGTCGCGCGCAACGACCTCGACGCCTTCCTCGAGGGCCGGATCAAGCAGGTGCGTTCGGTCGGCTTCGGACCGGGCGATACCCTGCGCGCCACCAGCTTCGCCGGCAACCTGCAGTCGGCCGGCGCGATCGACGCACGCGGGCGCGTGTGGCTGCCGTCGTCGGCCGGACTGGTGGTGGTCGATCCCGAGCGCCTGCCCGGCGGCGGCGAACCGCCGGCGGTGCGCATCGAGCAGATCAAGGTCGACGGCGAGACGCTCGCGCTCGACGGCCAGTCGCTGGCGCTGCCGCCGGGGCCGGTGGCCTTGTCGGTGAGCCTCGCCGCGTCGACGCTGCGCGAGGCCGATCGCGTGCGCTTCCGCTTCTGGATGGAAGGCCTGTCGCGCGGCTGGACCGATGTCGGCAACGACCGCGAACTGACCTTCCCCGCCTTGTCGCACGGCCGGTACAAGCTGCGTCTGGCGGTCTCCGGCGACGGCCAGCGCTGGCGCGAATCCGCCACGCCGCTGCCGGTCACCGTGCAGCCGCGCTTCCATGAGACCGGCTGGTTCCACCTTCTCGTCGCCGTGGGGGCCATCGGCTTCTTCGCGGGCGCCGTGATGTTCCGGATGCGCCAGCTGCGCGAACGCCACATCGAGATGGAACGCCTGGTGGCCCAGCGCACCGAGGAACTCCGGCAGGCCAACGAACATCTGAAGCAGCTGTCCTTCCTCGACGCGGTCACCGGTCTGCCCAACCGCCGCCGCTTCAACGAGGCCGCCGACGAGGAATGGCGTCGCGCGCGCCGCGCCGGCACCTCGCTGGCGCTGGTGCTGGCCGACGTCGACGCGTTCAAGCGCTACAACGACCAGATGGGCCATCTGAAAGGCGACGAATGCCTGGGTGCCGTCGGCGCGGTGCTGGGTGCGTCCATCGGCCGCGCCGGCGATCTGGCGGCACGATACGGCGGCGAGGAGTTCGTCGTGCTGCTGCCCGGTGCCGACCGCGACGCCGCGCTCAAGGTCGCCGAATCGGTGCGCGCCGGCATCGAGTCGCTTGCGATGCCGCATCCGACGTCGCCGGCCGGTCCGGTGGTCACCATCAGCCTCGGCGTCGCGGCCTGCGTGCCCAGCGATGCCTGCACGCTGGAAAACCTCATCGCGCAGGCGGATGAGGCGCTCTACGTCGCGAAGCGCGAAGGCCGCAATCAGGTTCGGTGATCGCAGCTGACGCCCGCGCCTTCACAAGGGATTCATTCCCCGAAGGCGGATGCGGGTGTACAACAGGGCTCTCCAGCGTCAGTCCGACCGTTGCCGACCATGACGACTCCTCCGACCGTCCGCCAGCACAAGGGCCGCACCTACGTCCTCGATTCCCATGGGCCCGGTGCCGGACCCTGGCGAGGCCGCTTCGTCGTCAAGGGGGTGGAGGACAGCCGTCCCGGCGTCACCGCCTGGCACGAACTCGACGACGAATTCCCTTCCGCCGATGAGGCCGTCGCGCATGCCGACCGCGTGGCTTGCCAGTACATCGCCACGTTTGCCGAACAGGCGTAGGCACAAGCGGCAGTAAAGCCTGCCGGCCCGTTTTTTGCCCTGCCGAGGTCCGACCGTTCGGCCTCAGGGAGAAAAAACATGCCAACGTTGTCCAACGTCAATATCGGCACGCGGCTGGCCGCCGCATTCGCCGTCGTCATCGTCTTGCTGCTGCTCGTGCTGGCCGTGGCCGTTTCGGTGCTCAACCGCACCAGCGGCACGATGGACCGGCTGGTGGAGGACCGTTATGCGCAGATCGCCGTCAGCGACGACATCAAGAATGTCGGCGACAAGGGGGTGATCGTCATCGGGCGCCTCCTCATGGCGACCGATCCCGCGCAGGCCAAGCGCTACATGGACGATTACGCCGCCGTCCGCGCCGCCAACACCGAGAACTTCGCGAAGTTCGAGAAGATGCTCAACACCGACGAGGCCAAGGCCATCTTCGCCGAGCAGTCCGACGCCCGGAAGGCCTACGGCGCCGCGGTGAGGAAGCTCTTCGATCTGGTCGCGGCCGGCCAGCGCGACGACGCCATGGCGATCTATCAAGGCGACATGGCGCAATCGCAGGTCCGCTATTACGCGCTGATCGACAAGATGGTCGACTACCAGGCGAAGGCCATGGCGGACGACGTCGTGAGGGCCAAGGAAGATGCGCGGCGGTCCAAGCTCTGGATGGCGCTGGTCGCCGCGATCGCCGTGGTGCTGGGCGTGGTGACGGGGATCGGCATCACGCGCTCGATCACGCAGCGCATCCACGGCGCGATCCGGCTGGCGGAGGACGTCGCCAAGGGCGATCTCACGCTGCGGCCGATGCCGCAGAGCACCGATGAGATCGGGCGGCTGATCGCCGCGCTGCAGCACATGGTGCGCAGCCTGCATCGCATCGTCTCGGAAGTGCGGCAGGGCGCGGACACCATCTCCGCCGCGGCGAAGGAGGTGGCGCAGGGCAACGCGGATCTGTCGGCGCGCACCGAGGCGCAGGCCAGTGCGCTGCAGCAGACGGCCTCCGCGATGGAGCAGTTGACCGCGGCGGTGCGCATGAGCGCGGACAACGCGGATCAGGCCAACGCCACCGCGGCGTCGGCGTCCGAGGTGGCCGGCGCGGGCGGGAAGGCGGTGGGCGAGGTGGTGGCGACGATGAGCGCCATCTCGGCATCCTCGCAGCGCATCGGCGAGATCATCGGCACGATCGACGGCATCGCGTTCCAGACCAACATCCTGGCGCTGAACGCGGCGGTGGAGGCCGCGCGCGCCGGAGAGCACGGGCGAGGCTTCGCGGTGGTGGCGTCGGAGGTGCGCGCGCTCGCGCAGCGGTCGGCCAGCGCGGCCAGGGAAATCAAGTCGCTGATCGTCCAGTCGACCGAACAGGTCGATGCCGGCGGACGGCTCGTGGAGCAGGCCGGCGCGACGATGAACCAGGTGGTGTCCGGCATCCAGCGCGTCAGCGGCGTCGTCGCCGAGATCAGCGCCTCCAGCCGCGAGCAGAGCATGGGCATCGAGCAGGTCAACGCGGCCATCATCCAGATGGACGACACCACGCAGAAAAACGCCGCGATGGTCGAGCAGAGCACCGCGTCGGCCAAGGCGTTGCAGGACGAAGCGGCGCATCTGAACAACGCGGTGCGGGCCTTTGTCCTTTGACGGCCGGGCGCTTTGCCACTCACCAGGGAGTTTCAGATGAACGACCGGATCCAAGACGGCTCGCCGGCGGGTGAGTCCTCCACGCGCTGGCGACCCGAAGTGCTGGCCTTCATCGAGGCGCACCGCCGTGACGGCCATCGCAGCGCCCGGCTGGACCCGCTCGGCGTGTCTCGCCCGGCCGATCCGACGCTGCTCGACCCGCAGCGCTTCGGTCTGCAGCCCGGCGACTGGCTGTCGCCGAGAGGCACACCGCTGTGGAGCGCCCGCACCGTCGCCGATCTCGATCGCGCGCTGAAGGCGGTCTATTGCGGCGGACTCGCACTCGACGCCAGCGCCGTGCGCGACCCCTCGCGGCGCGACTGGCTTCATCACGCGATGGAGTCCGCCCCGCCCGGCGCGGGCGGCGCCGCCGAGCGCCTCGCCCTGCTCGACCGCCTGATCCGCGCGCAGGGCTGGGAGGAGCATGTCGCCCAGGCCTTCCCGCATGCGAAGCGCTTCTCGCTGGAGGGCAACGAAACGCTGATTCCGCTGCTGGACGCACTCTGCGAGGCGGCGGCCGGCCACGGCGTGCGACGCGTGTTCCTCGGCATGCCGCACCGCGGCCGCGTCAACGTGCTGGTCAACCTGATGGGTTTTCCGCCTGCGCGCGTGCTCGACTTCTTCGATCCGAAGTCGCCGCATCCCGAGCGGCACACCGACCTCATCTACCACCTCGGCGGCGAGCGCGAACTCGACACGCCGCAGGGCCGCCTCACGCTCACGCTGGCGCACAACCCCTCCCACCTGCAGAGCGTGCATCCCGTGCTCACGGGCCTCGCGCGCGCCTGCCAGGACGCGCTCGGCCGCGAGCGCGCCGACCAGGACGGCCGACGGCTGGTGCTACCGCTGATGCTGCACGGCGACGCGGCCTTCGCGGGGCAGGGCGTCGTGATGGAGACGCTGATGCTGGGGGGCAAGCCGGGCTACACCGTCGGCGGCACGGTGCACGTGATCATCAACAACCAAGTCGGTTT
Organism: Mitsuaria sp. CC2; assembly: GCF_048957715.1. Classification (NCBI taxonomy): domain Bacteria; kingdom Pseudomonadati; phylum Pseudomonadota; class Betaproteobacteria; order Burkholderiales; family Sphaerotilaceae; genus Roseateles; species Mitsuaria sp. CC2. Next base: position 124,368 of record NZ_JARVXN010000035.1, read on the forward strand.
CACCGAGCCGAACCCGATGAGCGCCTGGCCCGCGCAGTACTGCACCGACGTCACGCGCATGGTCGACGCGCCGGTCCTGCGCCTGAACGCCGACGAGCCCGAACAGGCCCTGCGCGCCGCCGCGATCGCGTTGGACTGGCGCTCGCGCTTCGGTGCGGACATCGTCATCGACCTGATCGGCTACCGGCGCCTCGGCCATTCCGAAAGCGATGTCCCGGCGCTCACGCGGCCCCGCATCCACGCGCAGACGCAGACGCATCCGACCGTCGTCGACCGTTACGCCGCCGCGCTGCGCGCCGACCGTGTCCTGCCGCCCGCCACGGACATGGCCTCTCACGTCACCCGCAGCCGGGTGAGGGCGCATCAGGTCTTTTCCGATCCGGCGATGCCCGAATCGGACGACGCGCCGTCGGCGCTGCGTCGTCCGGGCGAAGTGCCTCCCCTGGACCTGGCCGGCGTGCAGGCGCTGATCGATCCGATGACGCGCCTCCCCGCAGGCTTCGAACCCCACGCGATGGTGCGCACGCTGACGGACCACTGGCGACGCATGGCCGGTCTGGCCGATCCGCCGCTGCGCGCCGACTGGTGCTTCGCGGAGAACCTCGCTTACGCGACGATGCTCCAGGGCGGCCTGAACGTGCGCATCTCCGGCATGGACGTGCGGCGCGGCACCTTCCTGCATCGGCAGGCGGTGTGGACGTCACAGGCGAGCCGGGAAAGCGAGCCGGTGGCCTTCGTTCCGCTACGGCAGATCGGCGCCGGACACTTCGACATCTTCAACTCCCCGTTGTCCGAGGAGGCGGTACTCGGCTTCGAATATGGCTACAGCGTGGCCGCGACGCGCACGCTCACGGTGTGGGAGGCGCAGTTCGGCGACTTCGTCAACGGCGCGCAGGTCTTCGTCGACCAGTACATCAGTTCCGGCGAGGAGAAGTGGGGCGACACCTCGTCGCTGGTGATGCTGCTGCCGCATGGCAACGAGGGCATCGGGCCGGATCATTCGAGCGGCTACCTGAGCCGCTTCCTGCAGCTGTGCGGCGAGGACAACCTGCGCGTGGCCTGTCCGTCGACCGCGGCGCAGTGGTTCCACCTGCTGCGCCGGCAGGCCTTCGACACCTTGCGCAAGCCGCTGGTCGTGATGTCACCCAAGGGCACGCTCTATCACGAACAGGCTTCGCACGCGGAGATCGCGGACCTCACGGGCGGCCGTTTCCAGACGGTCATCGACGATGCCTCGGTCGAGCTTCCGGCGCAGGTCGAGCGCCTGCTGCTGTGCAGCGGCAAGGTTGCCCACGACCTGGAGCGCGGCCGTCGTTCGGTCGCGCGTGCCGACCTGGCGCTGGCCCGCATCGAGCAGTTCTATCCCTTCCCGTCGGAGGAACTGGTGGCGCTCTTCGCGCGATACCCGCGCCTCGTCGAGATCACCTGGGTGCAGGAGGAACACCGTCAGCAGGGCGCCTGGACCTTCATCCGCGAGCAGATGGACGCGGTCTTGCCGCAGCATGTGCAACTGCGTTGCGTGGCGCGCCGCGCGAATGGCTCGGGTGCCACCTCCTCGCACGCCCTTCATCAGCTGGAGCAGGTGGAGCTGGTCGCCCGCGCGCTCGGCGAGGCCTGAGGCTCACTGCCCCAGGGAGTCCGTCCGCCTGCGGCTGGAGGAGGTCCCGCGCCCCTGCCCCTGGGGCCGTCCGAGCTGGAGGATCTCGATCGCGTGGCAGGCGGCCTCGGTGGCGTAGCTGAGCGCTTCGTTCTCCGTCGCCCAGGCCGATTCCGACACGGGATGGACGACATCCAGGCTCCGGGCCGGTTCGAGTTCCTCTCCGAAGGCGTCGGTGGCGTCATTGCGGCGTCGGCCGGCGTCGAGCAACTGGTAGCTGCCGGTGAAGGCGCCACCGGGGGCGGGCATGGATTCGACGCGGTAGGTCACGCCGCGGTACTGTCCGTCACGTTGCATGCGGGTTCTCCCTGGTGTGTGATGGTGCGGACGCGGCAATTCCCACGCCCGGCGCAGCGGCACGCTGTCGCGCCCATGAAGGACGCCGCTGCGATCCGTCGGACGGCACCGCAGTCATGACGGACGGTGTCCGGTCCGGCTTTCCAGTTGTGACAACATCCACGGCTTCAGACCTGATTTCGACTGCCGATCTTGGAAGCCCTGCTCGCCCGCCTGACGTCGACCGTGCCCGTCGCCCGCAACCTGGAACAGCTGACCCGCCCGCTGCTGGACATGCTGGGGTCGGTCACCGGTCTGGAGTCGACCTACCTCACCACCATCGACCTGCGCGCGGGGGTGCAGCACGTGCTGATGGCCCGCAACGCCGGCGCGATGACCATCCCCGAAGGCTTGACGGTGCCGTGGTCGGACACGCTGTGCAAGCGCGCGCTCGACGCCGGCCGGATGGCCACCAGCGATGTGGCGGCGTGCTGGGGCGACGCCGCGGCGGCGCGCCAGCTCGGCATCCAGACCTACGTGAGCGCGCCCGTGCGCGACGACGGCGGCGAGCTCCTGGGCACGCTGTGCGCCGCCAGCGCCGAACGCCGCACGGTCAGTCCCGAGTCCCAGTCGCTGCTGCGGCTGTTCTCGACGCTGGTGAGCCAGTTCCTGCAGCGCGAGCGGCTGGTGGCCGACCTGCGCGCCGCCAACGAGCAGCTGGCGACCTATGCGCTGACCGACGCGTTGACCGGCCTGCCGAACCGTCGCGCGCTGTTCGACGAACTGCAGCGCGAGCTGCAGCGTGCCGCCCGCGACGGCACCTGCGTGCTGCTGGGCTGCATCGACCTGGACGGCTTCAAGTCGGTCAACGACCAGCTCGGCCACCATCGCGGCGACCTGTTCCTGCGCGAGATCGCCCAGCGCCTGTCGCTGGAGCTGCGCGGCTCGGACATGCTGGCGCGGGTCGGCGGAGACGAGTTCATCGTCGTCGGACCCGGCGTGAGCCTGGGCGGCCTGCCGCGCTCGCAGGGGCCGCTGGTGGATCGCGGCGAACCGGCGCAGGCCGCGCGCACGCTGGAGCACCGCGCCGCACTGGCCAGCGTCGGCCGGTTCGACCTCGACGGCCACGCACTGCAGTACGCGGGCGCGAGCGTCGGCGTCGTGGCGCTGGATCCGGCGGGCCTCAGCGTCGAGCAGGCGCTGCACCTGGCCGACCAGCGCATGTACGAGGTCAAGCGCGCGCGCCGCCGCAGCATCGACCTGCCGGCCGTCATGCAGGCCGCGGACTGATCTTTCGCGTCGCGGCAGGTCCGGCCGACACGGTCATCAGAGCGGCCATCAGACCGGTCATCGACCCGGGCGGCCGGCGCCGTCAGCGCGGTCGCGCGATCAGCACCTTCTCGATCAGCAGGTCCACATCCACCGGCTTGGCCAGGTGGTCGTCGAAGCCGGCGGCGATGGCCGCGTCGCGGTCCTGCAGCGTCGCCAGTCCGGTCAGCGCCACGGCGTACAGCGGCGTCACCGTGTCGAGCGCGCGTTCGCGGGCGCGCAGCCGTCGCACGAGGGAATAACCGTCCGCTCCCGGCATCGCCACGTCGCTGACCAGCACGTGCGGCGGATGTTCGGACGCGGCCGCGATCAGCTCCCATCCCTGCTCGACCGAGCCCGCCGCGCGCACGTCCGCGCCGGCCAGTTCCAGCAGATGGCGCAGCGCGTCCAGCGCATGCGCATCGTCGTCGACCAGCAGCACGCGCAGGCCGACGAGGTCGCTGGCGGTGGTCTCGCGCGGCGGCGTCTCGGGCGTGTCCGAGACCAGCTCCACCGCCGGGAAACGCACCGTCAGCCGCGTGCCGCGGCCCTCGCCGTCGCTGTGCGCCGTGACCGTGCCGCCGTGCGCCAGCACCAGGTGCCGGACGATGGACAGGCCCAGGCCGAGGCCGCCGTACTCGCGCGTCCGGCTGATGTCCGCCTGCGTGAAGCGGTCGAACAGGCGCGGCAGCAGCTCGACCGCCACGCCGATGCCGTTGTCGACGACGGCCAGTTCCACCGTCGGCCCGATGCGGCTCAGCGACACGGTGATGCGGCCGTCCCGAGGGGTGAACTTCAGCGCGTTGCCGACCAGGTTGGCCACGATCTGCTGCATGCGGCGCTGGTCGCCCTCGATGCGGTACGGCTGCTGCAGGCCGGTGCTGCTCAGGGTGAGGCCCTTGGCCTCGGCGGCCGGCTGCAGGCCGTCCACGACGCTGCGCACGCACGCCGACAGGTCCAGCGGACGCATCTCCAGCGTCAGGTGGCCGGACGCGATTCGCGACACGTCCAGCAGGTCGTCGATCAGCTGCGCCTGCGCCTGGCAATGCTTGAGGATGGTGGCGATGGCGCGCGTCGCGGTCGCCTCGCCGAGCGTGCCGCGTTCCTGCGACTGCTTCAGCACCGAGGCCCAGCCCGAGATCACGTTCAGCGGCGCGCGCAGTTCGTGCGACACCATGCCGAGGAAGTCGTCCTTGGCGGTGTTGGCGCGCTCCGCGTCGTCGCGCGCGTGCTGCGCCGATTCGAGCGCGCGGCGCAGTTCGTGGATGTCCTGGAAGGCGATCACCGCGCCGTCGATGCGCTCGTCCGCGGTCCGGTACGCCCGCACGTTGATCAGCCACCAGCGGCCTTCGGTGTCCTGGTGTTCATGCTCCACCGGCGCCAGACCCTGCACGGCGGTCTGCACCAGCTGTTCCAGCTGGCTGGCCGCGAAACGCGAGGTGACGTTCACCACCGGCTGCCCGATCGCCTGCCCCAGCGCGTCGGGGGCGATGCCGAAGAGCTGGGCGACCTGCGGCGACGCATGCCGCAGCCGCAGCTGGCGGTCCAGCAGCACGACCGGCAGCGGGATGCCTTCGACGAGGTTGCTGAGGTCGTCGTTGGCGAGGTCCAGCTCGTCGTTGCGCGACTTGAG